>VGTM01000006.1 GCA_016874685.1 Methanobacteriota archaeon | reverse complement strand
CACATCTTCGTGGAGGAATGATGGACAAAATAATCGTCGTATAATTCCATATCTTGGTAAAGGCCCTTAAGACGAGTATCATGACCAAGAGCTATCTGTGGAACGGCTGATTCCAAAGATAAAATCGCAGCATGATATCTTGAAGTTACCAGAAGATCTAAGCTTCTAAGGATTGCTGTCATCTCAGATGCATGAAACTCCCCTGAAGAAAAAACACGTGCTTTGCTGGAATGACGCATCTTGCTGTGTATTTTCCTAGCCAAGGGTTCATCAAGTTCCTCCATACAAAGTAGTGCAATGTTTCTCCCATGAGTTTCTATGATTCTGTCAGCTTCTGCTGCCCAACATTTTGCTAAGTCTTCACTTGCCTGAACTCGCTTCTTTGTGCGGGAAAAGTAGTATGGCCATCTATAACAATCCTCTCTTCGCCCCCAAAGACGTATTACAACCGGCCATAGATAGAAATCTACCGCAGAAAATCCTACAACTCCTTCACCAGCATCCGGCCAGATTTTTTTAAGTATTTGTTTATCATCCACACTCACTTGGAAAGTGAAAGCACTATCTGCGGTTACTTCAATCGGTGCTGTTACTCCCATAGATTTGAGCAGATCTGCTGCTTGTTTTGTGCGTGTAATTATCAGATCAGTTTTGCTTGCCTCTCGCTGAACACGGCGCTTATTTGATGGGGAGAGATCTCCGGCATCCACTGCATATGCAATACAAGGTTTTCCATATGCCTTTGCATACTTTGTTGTCCATAAAAAAGCCCAAAGCAGCGCAGAAGCCCATGTGTCCATATAACAGCTTCCCTCAACCAACATTACCAGATCATGTTCTCTTACCAGGCGTTTTATAGCAAAGAAAAAAATTGAAGGGACAGATACTATGCTCAGGGTAGGTTCTTCCTGGAGATAACGTCTTAGATTTACCTCATTGAAGGTGGGGAGAGTGATACGTACCTCCAGACCAAGTACATTTCTCACATCTTCTATTATAGAAATTAACCTAGCTTCTGAGCCCGTATTATTCGCGCCGTTATAGCCTACCAGAAGAACTCTTGGAGCATTTTCAGATAATTTATATGACTTTTCAATTTTTCCAGATTCGAAACCAAATCTTATCTTCCCTTTTTGCATTTATAACATTCCAAAATTCAATCATCAACTTATACTTAATCCATAGCAATAATGAGATTTTTGGTATTATATTAAATTTAATATTTGATAAATATTAGTACAACTCTATCAATCTAATACCTCCATCATTTTTAGTTCAACACTTCTTTAAAAAATTAAATAAAAATGAAATTACAATAAAATGCTAATTGGTCAAAAAAAATTGTAGTTCCAAGAATCTCTAAGCTTTAAATTCAGAGAATAAAGATAAATAATAAATATAATGATCTAATAATATGATTTCGGTGGATGGAAAAATGTCGTATAAAACGATAGCAGAAAAATCAGAAACCCCTATTAAAGAAAATAACATATTTGTTGATGAGTTAGGGAAATTGAAAGATAAAAGAATATTATTATGCCAAAAAGATAACGAAATAAAGGAAGGTAACCTTATAGCCGTGGACAATCGTCTGAATATTGTCCTTGAGATGGAAGACGGAATAGAGGTTATCAGAGGTAACACAATCTTATACTTGGTTATTCATGAATGAATTCATATATTTCTATTTATTATCCTATATATTCTATATTCATATATTCTACTTTAATAGATTCAATTGATCCCCTAATAATCCTATAAAAAATCCAATAAAGAATAAAAATCTTATAAAGAATAAAAATCGGTTTATTAGACCATACTGATTCAGATTTTCCAGAAATTTTGCATTATTTGATGTTATTAATGTGAAAATATGAATCCAAGGAAAAGTCCCTGAAAATGTTGAACCTTAATAAAAAAATTTATTTCCCCATCCTATTTTCTTCTACTGGCAATTGAGACAAATATTCCCACAAAACAAATTACTGAAAAGACAAGAAAAGCTACTTTCATGCTTTCCAAGAAAAGGGAATAATTTTGAGGGGTGATCTGAACACCTCCAATATAGCTTGCCAAAATTAAAATTACAATTGTGAAACTCAGGACTTGTCCCATGTATATCATGGTAGAAAAGATTGCTGATGCCTCTCCATCGATTTTTTTCCCAACAACAGCCATAAAAGCATTTGTGGTGGGAGAAGAGAAAAGAGCCACTCCGGTTCCATTAAGACTAAAACCAGGATTATAAATGGCCATGAAAATGTAGCATTTAAAAAAGTGAAAAGAAACAGACCAGTTGAGGTCAAAGATATTCCTAAAGGTGCTAATATAAATGATTCAACTTTATCTGAAAGTCTACCAACAAAAGGTGATAGTAGGGATACCACCAGAGGTTGAGTTACCAGTGTAATGCCTGCATATTGAGCATTTAATGATTTCAGATACTGCAAATAAAGACTTAAAAGAGGCCACATGCCTGAGGTTGCAAAGTTGATAATTAACATTGCCAAACAAGATAAAGCAAACACATTGTTTCTAAAAAAACTTAAATCTAAAATAGGACTTTTAAACCTCATCTCCCATTTTATAAAAATTAAAATTCCAAGGATACTCATCAGTATAAAAAATAAAACGAAAAATCCGTCTTTAAGTGTTGTAAATCCATAAATTATTGCCATGATTGTTAAAACAAAAATTACAGAACCTTTGATGTCAAAAACTTCCCCTTTTGATTCTTGCCAATCCTTTTTTAACTTCTTCTTAATTAAAAATATTATAAACAATCCAATGGGGATGTTTGTAAGAAAAATAGTTCTCCATCCAAAATTTTGAAAAAAAATCCGCCTAATACGGGTCCTATAAAAAGTCCTAAATAAACTGCTGTAATGTATATCCCTAAAGCTTCACCTCTTCTTCCACCAGGGAAAGCTGAAGATAAAATTGCCACTCCAGTCGCAAAAATCATCGAACATCCTATTCCTTGGAAAAAACTAAATAAAATTAGAAAATTAGCAGAAGGGGAAATCGTAGCCAGAAAAGAAGAAATAGTGTAGAATGCCGCACCATACATGAAGATCTTTCTCCTACCATATATATCCGCCATTCGTCCAAATGGAAGGATAAAAGCTGCATTAGCTAAAATAAATGAGGTTGGAATCCAGTTTAACACTATAACATTTATTATAAATTCCCTTCTGAATTGAAGGAAGAGCTACATTAAGAGAATACCCCATAAAAAGTATAAAAAAGGCTCCAACTGCAACAATTAAGAGTAAAATATTTATAAATCCTTTATTGCCCATTTTGAATCATCTTCCCTATTGCCAAAGATGTGTATAATTAATTTTCTCTTTATTAATTAGAATAAATTATTCCATATCTACAAATTATTTTCATAGTTAATGAATGTATTAATATTCTATTTCAGCAATTTATTGGTTTAAAGGATATCAAACCTTTTAAAATCAATCATTAAACTAAATAAAAGAAAGCTCATATTCAGTTTAGTTTGCATTATTTCAGACTATTTAAGTACTTTTTGTAGCCATCTGAATCCATTATTGTGGGTAAATTGAAGAATTTTACGTATATTAGGTTTTTCTTCTCTTTTTGAGACTGTATTCTGCTTTAAGAGACGTCTCGTTCAATTTCTGATCAATCCATAAAAAGACACCTAAATAATTCCAGATTACACCAATACCCCAGAAAAAGATGGGAAAAATAACCCATAAAAATGTAGGTGTAAATAAGAAATTAATTATTATCGAGGCTGTATTAACTAAGATATAGATAGTTAGATGTAAAAAGAAACTTTTCCTACGCTGCTCTTTATATACTTCAAAGAATGCTTTTTTATATTCTTCCAGAGTGATCTCTTCCGACATAATTCCATCCCCATCGCATATAAACTAAATTAACTGTTTTATATTATTAATTTATCACCTTGAGAACACCATAAAACTCATAAGGATGCCTAAACAATTTATATCATGGAATGTAGTTATTGTCAGAAATTAAAATCATATGGTTATGGGGATTTCATAGCTGAGACAGAATACTGGGTAATTTTTCTTGCCCCTAACCAGAGCAATCTGGGAACATGTGTTATAGCTTTAAAAAGACATTATGGAAAATTATCAGGGTTAAAACCAGAAGAATGGTCTGATTTTTCTAAAATTGTAGATAGATTAGAATATGCTTTAAAAAAAGCTTTTGATGTGACAATGTTCAACTGGGGATGTTTACTGAACTCTTTCTACCTTGAGGATCAACCAAACCCTCATCTTCACTGGCACTTTATCCCCAGATACACGCATAAAGTCCATTTTGAAGGTATAGTTTTTGAAGATCCATATTTTGGATATATGAGGCCAAGACCAGTAAAAAATGTCTCTACGAAACTCAGGAAAAAGATTATTGCCAAAATTAAAGAGAATCTCAAATAACGATATTCCTGAAATACTGAGAAAAAGAAGCTATCAAAAAGGATTAAACAAGCCAAAGTTGAAGATGAATTTAGAAAATGTCTATTCTGTGGATATGAGTTCGGATTTTATACTTCTTTTATAAAAGACCTACAGGAAAAATATTAAAATAATTCTTATATGCCCAGACAATGGCACCACATATGATTTTGAATGGAAAATAAGCTTTTAACAATAAGTTTACAAAATATCATAATTCTATGAAATATGCCTTTAATTGATTTAAATGAATCAGTTTGGATTCTCTTAAAATTTCTTTAGGTTCAGAATTTATTCATAAATTCATTATAAATCGTTAATTTGTACTAATACACAAATATAAAAACTCTTAAATAATTATTCTAATTAAATAATTTATTCAACCTTCTTAAAGGTAATGTATTAATTATATCACCTTTTTTAGCCCAACCACGCCTAGCAGTTGCAATTCCAAGTTTAATATACTTTAAATGTTCTTTTTTATGGGAATCTGTATTTATAACCAGTTTACAACCCGTCTCAATAGCTCTTTTAACATTAATATCGCTTAAATCCAGTCTATTAGGGTAAGAATTTATCTCCAAAAATGTGTTGGTCTCTCTGGATACTTCAAAAATCTTCTGCAGATCTAAATCATAGGCCCTTCTCTCCTGAATCTTTCTTCCAGTTGGATGCGCTATAATATTAACATTTTCGTTTTCCATTGCTGAAATTATCCGATTTGTTAATTTTTCCTTGTCCTGCCTGAAACCTGAGTGTATGCTAGCCATAACCACATCTAAATCTTTTAGTATACCATCTTCTACATCCAGCTCACCATTGGATTTAATATTGGCCTCTATTCCTTTTAATATTTTTATTCCATCTATTTTATCGTTTAATTGTTCTATCTCTTTTGTTTGAGCCATGATTTCTTCTTCACTCATTCCACCAGCTATCTGAAGCAAACCAGTATGATCAGTGATTGCTATGTAATCGTGACCCCAATCTCTAGCTGCTATAGCCATCTCTTCAATTGAATAGTAACCATCACTCCATTGAGAATGCATCTGCAGATCTCCTCTGAGATCATCATATCCAATCAATTCAGGAAGTTTTCCCTCCATGGCAGCTTCTATTTCTCCTCTATTTTCCCTTAATTCAGGTTCAATAAATTCCATTCCCAATCTTTGAAATATCTCTTTCTCAGTATTCAGATTAAGCCTCTTTCCACCCTTAAATAGGCCATAATCATTTAATTTAAGACCTTTCTTGATTGCTATTTTCCGCATTTCAATATTTGTTTCTTTAGAACCAGTGAAATACAGTAAGGTAGCTTCAAAGAGTTTATTATCAACAACTCTTAAATCAGACTCGATATTATCTTTCAAAATCACCGATGATTTGGTTTTTCCCTTAGAAATAACATTTTCAACATTTTCCATGCTGGTAAAAAAATTCATAACTTCCTGTGCTTTATTGGTGGTGACCAGTATATCTATATCTCCCACAGTTTCCTTCCTTCTTCTTATTGATCCAGCTATTTCAACCCTATCAACAACTTTCAAAAGCATTAACTCATTTTTAAGATTTTCAGCTATGGGTAATGTGTATCCCAACAAATTTCGCCCACTATTTTTCCTTGCAAACTCTATACTTTCTAAGATCCTCTTCTCTGTTTTCTCACCCATCCCCTTTAATCTTCTGATTCTATGTCTCTTTGCCATTCTCTCCAGGTCATCTAAATTCTTTACTCCTAACTCATCATACAACAATTTAATAGTTTTAGGCCCGATGCCCTCCACGGCTAATAGCGACTTTAGTTCAATTGATAATTCCTTTTTCATGTCCTCAAGATATCTCAATGAACCGGTATCTATTATCTCTTCTATCTTTTGGGCAATATTTTTTCCAATCCCTGGTAACTCCTCAAGCTTATCTTGTTTTTTAATATCTTTAATATCTCTAGAGAGCGATTCAACTGTTCGAGCAGCATATCTGTAAGCTCTGGGCCTGTATTTATCACCTTTGATCTCTAAAAAATTTGCAATTTCATTTAGAATTTTTGCAACTTTTTGGTTTTTCATATAATTATTTATTTATCTTTTTAATTTTAAAATTATTATGTTATTCTCTCTTCTGCATTACAATAGAATCTGATGTTGACACTGGAAATTTCTCTGATACAATATCAGAGTTTGTTGAAACTATCAAAAAAGTCGAATATCCTGAAAAATGCTTAAATTTTTTCTTATATTTCTTTTATTTAATTCAGATTTTTCAGAATAAAATTAAATATTTAAAGCCAGTTGTTCAATATAGTAGTGTTATAACCACTTAACTAATTAATCAATTAATTTAATTCTATAAAACCCTCTCAATTCACTTTTAATCTTGATTGTAATTTTATTTAGGTGAATCTTTATGAATAAATCTCTTAGGAATGAAATTTCCGGAAAAAATTATGCCTTGATTTTAGCTATTTTCGCATCCTTTATTCCACCGTTTGTTGGATCTTCTATCAATGTAGCACTACCCACAATAGCTAGTGAATTTGGAATAAGTGCCATAATTTTAAGCTGGATTCCTACAGCTTATCTTCTCGCTCTAGCTATCTTTTTAGTTCCATTTTCAAGAATAGCAGACATATATGGTAGAAAAAAAGTTTTTATCTATGGAATGATATTATTTACAATCTCTTCCTTCCTTGCTGCCCTTTCAAACTCAGGTTTCATGCTCATATTCTTCAGAATTTTTCAGGGAATAGGAAGTGCAATGATCTATGGGAACTTATTCGCCATTATTATTTCCTTTTTTCCCGCAACAGAAAGAGGAAAAGCTTTAGGATTGACTATTACAGGAGTCTTCATGGGCTTATTTCTTGGGCCAGTATTGGGTGGTTTTTTGACCCAATACCTCGGTTGGAGAAGTATTTTCATTATTAACGTACCTATAGGTATTATCACAACATTTGCAGCCACGAAATTGAAAGGTGAGTGGGCCGAAGCCATAGGAGAAAAATTTGACACAATTGGCTCCATAATTCTTGGTTTATCCCTAATTCTTATGATGTACGGACTCTCAGAACTTCCTGAAAAAATTGGCGTATTTTTGATTTTAGCAGGTTTAGTAGGAATTTTCATATTCTATAAAGTGGAAAAAAGAACCGACAGTCCAGTCCTAAATGTTAATCTATTTAAAAACAGAGCATTTACCTCTAACAACTTAGTTGCCTTAATTAATTACAGTGCAGGTGTTTCTGTTGTTTTTGTTCTCAGTCTTTATTTACAATACATAAAAGGACTTAGTCCTGAAGATGCTGGAATTATTCTAGCGGTGCAGCCAGTTATGATGGCAATTTTTTCACCATTTGCAGGAAGGTTATCTGACAAAATTGAGGCCAGAATAGTAGCTTCAGTAGGTATGGCTGTTTCGTCGGCAGGTCTTGCAATTTTTATATTTTTAGATAAAAATACGAGTCTTGATTTGGCAGTAGCTGGTCTTATTATATTAGGTATTGGTTTCGCGCTTTTTACTTCCCCAAATACAAATGCTGTAATGAGTTCTGTTAAAAAAAAATATTATGGCGCTGCATCTGCAACCTTAAGTACAATGAGAGTTATGGGACAGATGTCGGGAATGGGTATAGCAATATTATCTCTTGCATTATTTCTTGGAAACGCCAAGATCGTCCCTGAAAATTTTGGGCTCTTTTTAGCCAGTGCCAAAACTTCGTTTCTTATATTTTCATTTTTATCTTTAATAGGTGTATTTGCTTCACTTGTAAAAGTCAAAGATGTTCATGAAGTTGATAAAACATTAGAAAGGAACAAAAAGTGAAAATTCATAATATAAGGATTTTAGTTAATTCTTCTAAAACTTAGCTAATTTATTTTTTTATTTTATTTGTATTCTAAGTTATATTTCATTCATATATTAAAGAATCGATCCGATCCCTTTTTCTGTAAGCCAATCCCTGAAAAACTGCAATTATATCGCCATCATCATCTGTAACATTAATTGTGTAAGTCCCAATTTTAGGATTAATAGAAATTTCCTTTGCTTCAGCTATTAAAGTGCCCTTTGTGGCTGCTTTTATATATAAAATGCTCACATTTATAGCAACAGCAACAGTTCCATAAGAGTTTGCAACAGCAGCAAAAGCAAAATCTGCTAGAGTAAATATAGCTCCACCATGAACAATGTTCACACCATTTAAATGTTTTTCATTTATTTCCATTTTAGCTTTTGCCCTTCCTTCAGAGACCGCTAATAACTAAATATCTGAAATTTCAGCATATTTATCTTTATTTAAAAACTTTTTGACTTCTTCCAATTTAATCCCTCATATAAATTGCAATTAAACCACAATAATTAAAGATTTCTCAAATATATGGAAAATTTCACTTAAGAGAATTTTGAAAAACCTTATGTTTTTCGGTTTTTTTTAACAAGTTTTATGTACTTGTTTATATAAATAGGTGTTTATGAAATTGTTAACACAATTTGCGCTGAATAAGGCGTACGAGCGGGTTGAGAAGTTGGGTGACAAATTGTTTGAGGCAAATGAAGTGATCGATTGGGAGGAATTCCGGCCTATCATTGCGGATATGTATGATAATCGCAGCGACAAAGGCGGTAGGCCGAATTTTGATGAGATATTAATGGTTAAGCTTCTAGTTTTGCAAGCATGGCATGGATTGTCTGATCCTGAACTGGAGCGCCAGGTTTCGGACCGAATTTCGTTCATGAAGTTTCTCGGATTTCCAGATATTATTCCAGATTATTCAACAGTCTGGTATTTCCGAGAACGCCTCTCCCAAACCGGGAAAGACCAGGAAATCTGGGATGAACTACAAAGACAGCTAGACACTAAAGGTATGCGGGTTAAAAAGGGTGTTATGCAGGACGCGACTTTCATAACCTCGGATCCAGGCCATGCCCCGGGCTGATAAGCCCCGAGGAAGGGAGGCCAAAACCCGGAGAAATAAGGAAGGAACCTGGGCCAAAAAAGGCGGAAAATCATACTACAGGTACAAATTACACACCAAAACCGACATAGATTATGGTTTGATAAGAAAAATGGAAACCACACCTGCAAATGTGCATGACAGTCAAAATAGACCTAAGCAAGGAAGGTGAAGTGGCTTACAAGGACAAAGGATACTTCGGAGCACCGTGCAAGGGTTATAACGCCACCATGGACAGAAGTGTTCGGGGAAGGAGTTTAACCGTCAAACAAAAACTGCGAAATAAAAGAATCGCAAGGAAAAGAGCGCAATGGGAACGCCCCTATGCTGTAATCAAAAATATATTCCGTTCCAGCCACCAAATAGTCACCACCACCATCCGACAACACACCAAAAACATATTTTCCTGCTTCAACTACAACCTACATCAACTCGCCACCCTCCAAAAAAACACATCCTAGCGAATACTATCAAAAAATTATGATAAAATAGCCGAAAAACATATAAATAAGAACAAAATTTAAACCAAAAAAAGAAAAAAACACCCACAAACATCATTAATCACAAAACATAAAATTCTGAAAAATGAAGTTAATCAAAATTCTCTTAAATTTATTTCTAAAGAAAGATTCTGTTTACTTAATGTGTATTGAAAAAAAGTAAGCTAAGATTTAATTCACAAATAAAGCCTAAATTTTAATTCTTAAAACCTTCATAAATAGCAATAAAAAGGATAACGAATTCAGACTTATTGAATCACGTATCGAATCAATCCAACAAAGATAAAATTATCAGATTAATTTAATTGAAGATTTAAGAAGTATACATATTAGAAAAAAAGAGGATTATTGTTTGTTAGGTAATCGTTACAAACCACAAAAAATGTTGTTTAATGTCCTATTTTATGAACTCCTTTACACTTGGAAACCACGTCTAAATTCACAAATTTTTCAATGAATATTTGCTATTTTTTTAAATTTGATCTAATTATGCTCAAAATTACCCTCCTATCTGTAAAAACGTTTGTTTCTAATGTTTTTTTAAGGTATATTGCATACTCTTATCTATTGTTTATAGTATACTTGACTTTATTTCATAAGCTTATTATTTTTCTATACAGTTATTTACTCTTTTTCAATGATCACAGCAGTTCCATAAGCCAAAATCTCTTGCATCACGTTTGAAATTTCATCTGAATCAAAACGTGCACTTATTACGGCATTAGCACCCATTTGCTTTGCATGCTGTACCATTCTATCCAATGCTTCGTTTCTTGAATGTTCCATCATAGTTACATATTCTTTTATCTCTCCACCGAAAACTGAACGTATTCCAGCACCTATCTGTCCGCCTAAACCTCTGCTTCTAACAGTAAGCCCATAAACAAATCCACAAATCTCAACTGTCTTATATCCTGGGACATAATTTGAGCTTACAATTATTATGTCATCTGGAAACTCTGTTGCTTGAGGTATAAACGCTTCTGCAGGTTCTCCCTCTAAATTACCACCACATCCGACACAGAATTTTGAATATTCAAGGTTTTCGGCTCCACAATTCGGACAAACATTTTTAGCCTCCACTGGCTGCTCAGCGGCCTCATCCTCAACCTTATCTAACATAGAAGGTTCAGCAGCCTCTTCTGTCAACTTACTACCACAGCCAACACAAAAGGTAGAATCCTCAAGATTCTCAGCACCACAATTCGGACAAACATTTTTGGATTCCATCTCCGGTTCTATATCCTTCTCTTCCGCCGCTAATTCTTTTCCACAATTACTACAGAATTTAGCACCTTCAGGATTTTCAGCTCCACAATTAGAACAGACATTATCAGCTATTTTTTGTGTATCCTGTCCTTTTCTTTTTGCTTCTAGTTTTCTCCTAATTTCTTCACTTGATACCATTAAAACACCTCAATCAGTTTAAATTTTTATCTATAAACAAACTTCAAGCCTTTAATACATACTAAGATATTTTTTAGTTCTTCATATTTAAACTGTTTCCCTTTATTATAATTATCTACCAAAACAGGATAGATATGAAAATAATTTAAATGTTCATAGATACTAGAGAACCTCCAGAATTCTCAAATTAAGTAACAATTTCATCTTCCATGCTTCTGATTTATTAAAACACGATTTATTATGATTGCTTTTTACAAAGATATAAAAATTTGTTTTTTTGATCTAAATTATTATAATCTCCTTTTCATCAAATGAAACATAACCAAAAAAATTCCATAAATTAGAAAGATTCTGATTAGAATTCGTTGAGAAGTTAAACCTCTAATAGGGTTATAATAGGGTCATTCGTTTTTCCTACTTAGGTCTAAAAATAAAAGTTAAGATTCATAGCTTTATCAAGTTAAAGGTGTTATTAATTTAAGTTCTGGATTAAGTAGATTTAAAGGAGAATTGAGAATTTTTAGGAAATAATGAAAGATTTTTATCAACAGATATATTTTTCTATTTTTTTTTTAATAGTAAATGTATTAATATCAAATAGTCAAATACTAAAAGTATATATCAACCATATGCAAATTTAAAAAAA
Source organism: Methanobacteriota archaeon (assembly GCA_016874685.1). GTDB lineage: Archaea > Methanobacteriota > Methanobacteria > Methanobacteriales > Methanobacteriaceae > VGTM01. Next base: position 21,671 of record VGTM01000006.1, on the reverse strand, counting down.
GCTAAGAAGATAATAGCTTATATCTATCTTAGCTAGATGAATTTTAAAGCTGGAATTAAAAATTCCATGTTTTAAATTAAAAATAGCACAAGCCATATAAAATCATTAAGCAAAAGGAGGATTGATAAAATGAAATGTCAAAATTGTGGGGAAGAAAATCCTGAAGGTGCAACTTTTTGTCGAAATTGTGGTAGTGAAATAACAAAAGCAGAACCTAAACCAGAAGTAACAACACCACCAAGACAAGAACCTGAAAAACCTCCAGAGAAAGAAAAAAGTAATAAAAAGTTATTTTTAGTTGTAGGTGTGGTAGTCATATTAATAGCAGCTATAGGAATTTATTATGCAAGCACTCAAAACTTTTTCGCACCAGTAACACCACAGAATGCAACAGTATTGGTTGTGTCAACGGCTTCAGGCTCGGTTAAAATGAATGATCCAACTGCTGGTGATCCTAGAACTGCTGCTGTTTATGATGTCCAAGTTGAAGATATTCCCCTTGGAGGAGGATCAGGATTTATAATCAGCAAGGATGGATATATAGTAACCGCAGCCCACGTAGTGAGTGATCCAATAACTCTTGAAAAAGAAAACAAAATTGTAAAAATTGACGAAGCAAAACTAAAAACCTATGTCAAAAAAGCAGCTCTTATCGCATGGCTTAAACAATACAATCCAACTGTTTTAGATCAAGTTACTGAAGCAGATATTGATCAGTATGTACAAGCATCCGAATCGTTTCCAGGTTTGTACAGGGATATAAATGTAACTAGTTCTTCACAAAACATCTATATATACGGACCAGCTTTTCCAGATAGTATCAATTCACCACCTGTTGCTCGTATAGTGGACATGGGTGATTCAAACAGTGAAGTAGATGTAGCACTTCTGAAATTAGATGCAAAGCAAAATCTACCTGTACTAAAACTAAGTACTAACAAACCCAAAGTAGGTGATCAGGTTAGAATATATGGTTATCCAGATTCACAATTCGGTTTCTATGCTGACGTTTTCTATAAAATGGACATCAAAGGGGCAAAAGCTGCATCAAAAGACCTTTGGAATAGTATTTTAACAGCAACACTGACATCAGGTACTGTAAGTGCAGAAAGACCAACACAAAAAGGAGTCATATATTTCCAGACAGACGCTACCCTAGATAAAGGAAGTAGTGGTAGTCCAGTGACTGATCCAAATGGGAATGTAATAGGTATGGCTACAATGGGAATCGAAGGGAAGAACTACAACTTCTTTATTTCATCAGACTACATAATACAAATGGCCAAAAAGAACCAAGTTCCACTAGACGAAGGATTCAAACTATTTTAACATCTAAAAAATAAAAACAAGTGAACCGCGCTTAGAATAGTTTATCTAAAGAAACTCGAGACTGGAAATATTATATTTCCAGTCTTAACTCTTTATTTCAATAATCAGTATGTTTTTGTTCTAAAAAAATAGAGGATTTTAAAGATGGAAAAAGTCCCCAACAGCTTTGAAGATAATACTGAATGTTCAGCTTTCTGTAAAAGTTCTGGAAAACTTTATCCAAAAATTGAAGAGAAAAAAGCCATACCAACAATCTGGATTCTTATTGCCACTCTAATTGTTATTTTATTCATAATAGGGGCTTTCTTTGCTTTTTTAAATACAGATATCACATTAAATGTCAATTCGGCTTTTTTATTAGACAACATAATTGATAAAAAGCCAGTTAATGGTAAATTTCTTGTTTTAAATGTTTCAGTTAAAAATAATGGAAAAGATCCATTAAAGGTTTCTGCTGATCAGTTAGCTTTAAAATCTAGAGGAAATTCTATTGGGAAGTATTCAATATTCTATGGTGAAGGTACTGATATTCAAAAGGAGATAGAAGTACCAAGTGGAACAAGCAAAGATTTCCTAGTTGTTTATGATACTGAAAATAAAACACCTGACTCAGTTGAATACTCAGGTCCCTTCCTGTGGGATCCGACATATAGGGTAAGTGCTAACATAAAGAACCTAGCAAACACAATACCTTACGATGGCATGAACCTTGAATACAGAAGAAATATGCAGATTACTGGTAGTTCTTCTGGAGCTGGAGACAAGAAAGTTGAGTTGAACATGAATGTGAAAACCAGTTACCAAAAAACCGACCCCCCTAATAAAATAAAAGAAATTTCTAAAATTTCGATGACTGTCAATGGAGAGAAATATCCTGAAAATGAAAGTACAGGTATAATAGACCTTAAAACCTTTAAAAATGAATATGGAGTCCTATCCGACAACTTTTTAATTAAAGACCCACAAAAAATTGGAGATTCAGTTAACTTCGGAAATGTAACATATACTTTGAAAAGCTCAGAAAAGATAGATTTCATGAGCAAAAAAATCGATTGCTGGGTTTTGGAAAGCAATACGCAATTAGATGAAAATTCGTCTCAAAAAGTTACCAGGTACTACGAAAAAACCACCCGATTATTAATAAAGATGGTATCAACTGGAAATGTGTATATAGGTGGAGAACCATTTTCAATGTCAATGAATATGGAGCTTACAGGCACAAATGCGCCAATTATAGGGGTTTCATAATTGTGAAGGGAAAAAAATGAAAAAATTACGAATTTTATCCTGGAACGTTAATGGCTTAAGAGCTGTGCATAGGAAAGGGTTTGTTAAATGGTTCCTTCAGGATGGGCCTGATATTTTGTGTATTCAGGAGACTAAAGCTACAGAAGATCAACTACCATCTAAATTAGAAAATGTTGAGGGTTATAACTCCTATTTTTCTTCAGCTGAAAGGAAGGGCTATAGTGGAGTTGCTATGTATACAAAAATTAAACCCAGAAGTATTAAAACAGGTTTTGGGGTGGAAAAATTCGACAAGGAGGGTAGAATACAAATTGCAGACTATAAAGATTTTATTCTCTTTAATATATACTTTCCCAACGGAAAAAGTTCCAAAGAAAGACTTCAATACAAATTAGATTTCTATGATATATTCCTTGATTATGTGAATGAATTGGTGAACGCGGGCAAAAATATAGTGGTCTGCGGAGACTTCAACACGGCCCATAAAGAAATAGACTTGGCAAGGCCAAAAGAGAATAGCAAGATTTCGGGTTTTCTACCTGTAGAGCGGGCATGGATAGATAAATTCATAAGCAACGGTTATGTTGACACATTCAGATTTTTCAACAATGCTTCTGAACAATATACTTGGTGGAGTTACAGAACCAGAGCCAGAGCTAGAAATGTAGGCTGGAGACTTGATTACTTCTTTGTAAATGAAAAGTACATGAAAAATGTAAAATCATCCTACATATTAAGCAATGTTATGGGTTCCGATCATTGCCCAATAGGTATTGAAATTGATTTAACAGATTGATAAGTCTCTTAATCAAGATAATAAATCCAAGTTTGGTTTTAAGAGAATTTACAGTCAATTATATAAGTTATTTATGATATGAAGTAAGAAACCAATTACTTGTGCAAAATAAATAAAAAGAAGGAATATTTTCAACTACCTTTTTTAAATAAGTTCTATACTAACTCTATACTGATATCTTAGCAGGAGAAATCGTGCTTTATATACTGAAATAGGGACAATACACTCAATTTAAAAGATTTTTTTACTATGTTTAAATATGTGTTAATAAAGCAATGTTATTTTATCTCAGCCAAATCAGTTGATTTACACTCAGGACATTTTGCATTCCCAGATAAAACTTTAAATTCTTTTCCACATTTTGAACATTTATATTTTCTGATCTTTGTCTTTTTAAGGTCCAAATCAGCCATTGGCCCTCCAACAGAACACATGAACATCACCATTTATGTTATGTTTTTTGTGGTTATAAATTTTTTTACTAGAACTCTCAAAAAACTTACAATATAATTTAGAAATGCTAATCACTGATTTAAACCACATAATTCGTATAAAACAGCTTAATTCTTTATTTTTAATAGTTTCTAGAGAAAATGAAGTTTCCTTTTTTCCAATTAGTTATAATATTATTGGAATTGTCAGTATAAGAAAAATTATCCTTAAAAACAATAAATATTTATCAAATCATCTAGATATGTCTTGAAAAGATCGGGAAAAGATTAGAAAGTTAATGGTAAAAATAGAAATTAAATCATCACAGATCATTCCAGTCTCATCCTAAACTCCTTTCTATGACGCTTTTCCTCATCTATAATGTGTTTTAGGACTCCAATCACTTCTTCGTCGTCTATTATTTCTACTTGAAGTTCATATATCCCTATACCTTCCGTTTCTAATGCTATCTGTCTTTCAAGCATACTTTTAAGATCTTCGCCACCAAAATCAAGTTCCTTATGCTCCATTGTTGGTTTTCCACCTCTCTTAGTGATAAGATCTGCCAGCCACCACATATGTCTCATTTCATCCACAGATATTGCCTCTGTAACCCTGCTGGCATCGCATTCCTCCATGATAAATGAATTTCTCACATAGATCATAGAAGCTTCCAGTTCCCTTACAAAATCCTCATTTAACATGCGTATTACTTCTTTTTTATCCATAATTATCACCCCACATGTTTCAATTCATAAAAATTCTATTTGAATAACACTTAAACATGCATAATATTTGAACTCAAACTAATAAACTATTGATCCCTCCACATTGAGTAATTATTTATCCCCCATAACTGTTATCTCTATCTTTCTTATTCTTCCGGAGGTGTCCGCCTCTATGAAAAACAAACTTTGCCAGGTCCCTCGAACCATTTTACCACGTCTAACAGGTAAAGTTTTATCTGGAGCAAAAAGCATGGACCTAAGGTGTGAATGTGCATTTCCACCATGCCTCCATCGACCCTCTGGAGTCAGTGCATCTAATAATTTCAATATATCCTCTTGCAATCTGGATTCTAGCTCTGTTAAGGCAAATACAGCAGTGGCATGAGGTGCGAAAACATGGACTATTCCTTCCTTAATACCAGATTCTTCCACCCCCGCCTCTACAAACGAAGTTAAATCAACAAGATCTCCAGGATTTATGGTTTCTATCATCACAGTTTTTGTAAATATCATTCAAACACCTGTTTTTACCAAATTTAAGCTATATTAAATGAAAAATTTCGAATTTTTTTAAATGTCTATTTGAATCAATTAAATAGGAATAATTAGTTCATATCTTAATTTTAATATAGTTAATTAATATATTTAATTTTAACCTGAACTAACCAATTTAAACATTAAATTTTATAATAAAATATTTTATTGCCCATTAAAATAATTGACAACCTTTATAGCCAGTTTTTTCGAAATACTGCTGATGATAATCCTCAGCTAAGTTAAATTTCATTGCAGGTACAATTTCTGTTACTATATCTTTCTTATACTTGCCAGATATTTGAAGTTTCTCCTTCAAACTTAATGCTGCGGCTTCCTGTTCTGCGTCATGATAAAAAATTACCGATCTATACTGTTTTCCTATATCTGGTCCCTGCCTGTTAAGTGTTGTAGGATCGTGTATTTTCCAGAAAACCTTCAAAAGTTCGTCATAAGAGACTACAAAAGGATTATAAACCACTTCGACTACCTCTGCATGCCCAGTACGACCTGAACAAACATCTTCATAACTAGGATTTTCAAATTCTCCCCCCATATAACCAACGGAAGTTGATATAACTCCTTTTACCTGCCGAAATGCTGCTTCAACCCCCCAGAAACAACCTGCGCCAAATGTGGCTTTACCTAACTTACCTTGATTCGTCATTTCAGTCAGTTCATATTATTATATTTACGGATTATTTTTAATTTATTTAAGATATCTAGTTTAATGAATTTTTCATAATTTTTTATTATAAGGATTATATTATAAGGAGAACTTTAGATAACCACTGCAGCAAACACATGATAAACTCAATTAATTATTTTTTAGATCCTTCTTTGATAGTCTGTTTCTTTAAAAATGATGGTAAATTTTGTCCCTTGACTTCTATCGAGCTCTATTGCACCGCCCAGTTGTCTGACTAATGAATCTACCAACTGTAATCCCAATGTTTTCACGTTACTGTAATCTAGATCTTCAGGAAACCCCATGCCATTATCACTTACAGTCAATATAAAGTTATCATCAACTGAATGAAAATCAATTTTGACCTCTCCCGGTCTACCATTACGAAACGCGAATTTAAGGGCGTTAGATACAAGCTCATTTATAATTAAACCACAGGGTACAGCAGTGTCAATGTTAAGCGAAATATCCTCCTCAACGTCCAACTTCAATTTTATGACATTTGGATCTGCATTATAATATCTCAATAGATAATTGACTAAACTATGAATATATTCTGAAAAATCTATATGTGCAAAATCTGCAGATCGGTAGAGATGTTCATGTATCATTGCCATTGTTTTTATTCTGCTTTGACTACCCCTGAAAAGCTCAAGATCCGATTTATCCTTTATATATCTTGATTGAAGATTGAGCATGCTCGAAATTACTTGCAGATTATTTTTGACACGGTGGTGAATTTCTCGCAAAAGTAATTCTTTTTCTTCAAGTGATGATTTAATCCTTTTTTCTGCTTTTTTAAGATCAGTGATATCACTGCCAATACAAACAGTACCTAAAATTTTAGCATCTTCATTTTGAATAATAGATGTGGATAAAAATATTGGAACGATCCTTCCATCCTTCCTCTTAAGAGTCGCTTCAACATTATTTATAGCACTGGTTTCCCTCAAATACTGATTTTCTTCATTGAATAAATCTTCAATATCTTTTTTCTCCGCAAAGATCATCTTTACAGATTTCCCAACCATCTCGTTTTTCTCATATCCAAGAAGAGTTAAAGTAGCCTGATTAACAGTTGCAATGTTCATTTTATGATCCAGTAATAGCAAGAAATTTGACATGGTAGAGACAATTTCATCTGCTGCTATTGCCGTGGTAAGTGCAGGGAATCTGTATTTCCAAATTCCATAACTTATGAAAGCTATTCCAACTGTTGACATGGTCATGGTCATCTCTGGAACCCTTATGGATGCATTAGGAAGAATGAAGTCACTTAAAAAACTTATGACTAGAGGCATGTACAATCCTGCAAGAACATACTTTGCCTGCTTTCTTTTGATATTTGTTGCCTTTAGATAATATGAAAGACATAAAATTGCTGCAGAAGATCCGCCAATGACACTCCAGACCGCCATTAAATTGAATAAGAGGGGGTTTTGTGGGAAAGCATATGTCCACCCCCAATATTCCCTTAACGCCCCATCTAAAAGTAAATTTGTGGTTAATGCAAGACCCGAAATGATGAATGCCGGAGAATATATCAGAATATAGGTTAATTTATTAGTTAAGAGTTTTGTTTTTTTAGTAAAAATTAGAGCAATGTGTAATAGGACAGAAGGTACAAAAGGCCATAAAGTACTTAACTTCAACCAATAAAATGCAGTATCAAAATCTTGTGCCTGACGATACCCAAATTCAACAAAAGCCAGGAAAGCCACCAAAACACATAAAATTGCAACCATCTTGTTTAGTTGACTTTTAGGATTTTTATGATATATGAAATTCCCAAAAAAAAAACATAACATAAAAGCAGCTAAGGAAATAAGTGCATATATGTTCATATAAAATTACCTCTCGGTCAAATTAGCTGATTAATCTTTATTAGTGTTACCTTATAAATTTATTCTTTTTTTAGAAAATATATTGAAGGAATTATAATTGAAAACAATTTCTACAGAAGTATGTGGAAAAAAATGAAAATTGGAAATATATATTGAATTCTAATCCTTCTTTTATTTCACTTTTTCAGGAAAATTAGGTTCATATAATGATTTATTTAAAATTTAAAAAATATCTCAATTGAATTTTAAATCAGGGAAATCTATAATTCTCTTTTAAATACTTATTTTAAACTCAGATAATAGCTTAAATACTAACAAATGTATGTATTCAGGTATTTTAAAGGTCAAAAAAGAATAATTGAGATAAAGAGCACACTTACTAAAATCAATTCTTTTAAGAAATTATGATTTTCATAAAATTTTAAGATAATATCATATAACGCATAAAATACATATATAAGAAAGGTAATAATTCTTATGCTATAAACTATGTACCTCACAATCCTAAAGACAAAAAGAACACTCAAGGAGTTTTAAATCATAAAATAAGGAATTTTTGTACCATTGTAATAAATATCTAAAGCAGAACTTTTAGAGTCTCAGTGAATTTAAGATAACCTTGGTGACTCATTATGTCTTCTAAGTTATATTCATAAATTCGATTAGCGATCTGGGTTCGATTTGAGTTTACATATTATCATCAATAAATTTTTTTAAGCGCTGATGAAAAGGATGACCCTTAACACCACAATCGGTATTTCAGAGCTTCTTTTCAGCTAGCATGAAAAAATTTGGACGTGGGTATAATGCCCTTATATCCTAATGTTAAAAATTTAAGTTCGAAATATTCATCAATATTACAAAATGAATTTATTTATAGTGGACATTTCGGAGCATTAGGTGCCCCTGCCATAATTATCTCGGTATCTATCATTCTAAAAATTAACTTAGACTTGCCAATATTATTTATCTCCTATTTGGTCCCACTAATTGTCTACAGTTATGACTATTATAAAGACTTATATAAAGATATTAAAACAAACGAAGAACGCTCTGTTTATTGGCAGGGACAGGCAAAAAGATATCCAATAGTCCTAGGAGTGTACATAGCATTACTGATTTCCTTAATCATTTCTTTCTCAAATCAAAATTTGTTAATTTTCATTCTGGCAATATTTTTCTGCGGTTTTTTATACACCATACTTTTTAAGGGCTTAACCAAAAGAATTCCTGGCTTTAAAAATATTTATACCTCCCTAATCTGGGCATTGGCCGGGTCATTTTTCCTCCTATTCCATTACTCCTTAAAATTGGATATTTCCTTTATAATTCTTTTTATTTTAATATTTTTGAGGTTCATAATAAACGTGACCTTTTTTGATATAAAAGACTTAGAAAGTGATAGAGAGGAAGGATTGAAAACATTGCCTGTAACATTAGGTAAAGAACACACCTTAAAATTTTTACAGATATTTAACATTTTTTCATTTATTCCATTATTTGTAGGGATCTATACGAAAGAAATACCTTTATTTGCATTTTCACTAATTTTATTTTATTTTTACAGTTTTTATTATATGAAAAAAGCGGAAACAGTTACCAGCGAGGAATTAAGATTTATATCATACACAATGGTAGATGGTGAATTTATGCTATGGCCAATTTTGCTTTTAATTGCAGGTGCACTTTACTACAGTTTATAATCGTATAATTCATTCAAAATTACCTTATTTTTTAAGATTAATAGCTGTAGATAATCGTTTAAAAATTTTATTCATATTACAAATATTTGAGAGCGACTCAAGAAAGTTGGTTAAATCAATTTAGGAAACCTTTTTTTATAAAGCTATCCATATATAATTCTATCATTTTTATCCAAAATAAATTAAAGGCGATTTAAATGTTAATAGGAGTTATATCAGACACTCACATCCCTGACAGATACTCTAAAATTCCGGAAGCTGTCTTTGAAGTTTTTGGGGGATTGGATTTGATTCTGCATGCAGGTGATTTAATTTCTATGGAAATATGGGATGAACTTCAGACTATTGCTCCCACAAAATGTGTTCAGGGCAATATGGACAAAGCATATGGTACAAATCTCCCCAAACAGGACATAATAAATGTTGAAGGGGTCAAAATTGGACTAAATCACGGTGAAGTCTACCCCCGGGGAGACAGCCAGCAGTTGGAATATATAGGTTTAGAAATGGGTGTTGACGTCCTTATCACTGGTCATACACACTGGGCATTTGTAAAAAAAGTTGATGACATTATTCTGCTAAATCCAGGAAGTCCTACAGTTCCAAGAATGTCTGATCCATCTTTGATGCTTCTTGAAGTTAAAAAAGGAGAATTAGAAACCAGAATAATAAAAATTGGAGATTCAACATGCAAAGCAATTACATACAAAAGATTAGGGCTTAAAAATGAGTAAAAAATGGGAAAAAGACAGAAGAAAAGAACACTACCATCGAATCGCCAAAAAGGAAAATTACAGATCAAGAGCTTCCTACAAGCTTATACAGCTTAACAAAAGATTTAAAATAATCAAAAATGGAGATTTCGTGGTGGATTTAGGTGCTGCACCAGGTGGATGGTCGCAGGTAGCCCTGGAAGTAGTTGGAAACCAAGGTTTGGTTGTAGGCGTTGATCTGCAAAGAATAAAACCTTTCAAACAGGATAATTTCATTGGTATATTGGGAAATTTTACTGAAGATGAAACAGTTGCAAAGATAGATTATGCTTTAGGAGGGAAAGCTGATGTTATATTATCAGATGCCTCACCTCAATTATCTGGAATAAGGGACATAGACCATCTAAAATCAATAGAAATTGCAGAGAATGTTTTAAAAATTGGAGAACATATCTTAAAAAGAAACGGAAATCTTATTATGAAAGTTTTTCAAGGTGAAGAGTTTGGAAAGCTTCTTAAAAAAATCAAAAAAAACTTTAACGTTAAAACTACAAAACCCCCGTCTTCAAAAAAGGGAAGCACTGAGATGTATGTAGTTGCCATGGGCAAAATTTGAATTCAATATTTTTGATATTTATGGAATAATGAAACCTATTTTTGCTCTATTTACTGGAAAAACATCTGAAATTCAAAATCAAGAATTATGGTTAAAAAAATCAATTAAATACCCTATCTGACCATATGTGTGTTGATTGGAATTATTTGGTATTCAATCTTTCAACTAAATACTGTATTCTACTCTATTGATTTTCTTAAATGATAACATTTTTGATAGTTTCATTATCTTCTTGAGAAGTCCTCCCATAAAGTACAACCAGAAGCTGATAAAGTAATAACAACAACAAACATTGTAAAAATCCAAATAACGGCTTTCAAACCAATTCTCCAAATAAATTTAATTGATTATACATGGTTTTACATTTATCACTTTAATCTTCTCAAAATATATTTGAATATTTCAGAATTAAAAAAAATTATAACATTGCCCTAACACTAGTTATACTAGTTTTAGCTTTTTGTAGCTGTGCTTTCGCTATATCAAGCCTTGCATTAATTTCATCAATAGACGAATCCGATGATATTGCACTTTCTACATCTGAAATTGCAGATTCCGCTCTTATAAATTCAAGTTCAGCATTTATGTATGCTTTTTTTAACTTTTTATCATCAGTTTTATAAACTTCCCTTTTTACGTCGTCATATTGTATTTTTAAGGCCGAAAATTCTGACTTGAGGATTGCTAACTGATCATAAGCCGTGCTTTTATCCATGTTTGATGAAAACCCTAAAGATATTTTATCAATACCTATGTAGGCAAAAATAATTATGGTAGCAATTACCATTAAAATTCCAAGAAGCGAGATAGTCATAGATGTTGCCCTGAATAAGTTCAATCTTGATCTTTTCATTGAATCACCGTTATCAGTGTTTTTATATAGTTCTTATTATTTTAATATCTAGTAGTTTAATAATTTAATACTGAAGTTAAAGTTTATTATTTTCTTTATTTTATATGAAAGTTGTAGAATAAAGAATTTTATAAGATAAGAAAACATTAGTTGTAATAATGAACTCCGCAACTGTTAAAACAAAAAACCCATTGGCGAAATTTGAGGAATTTTTCAGCACAAAATACAAAGATGCTGTCTTTGAAGCGCTTGAACGCTATCCTGATCAAAGATCTGTGGTGGTCGACTACCTAGAGCTGGAGATGTTTGATCCAGACCTAGCGGACTTGCTAATTGAAAAACCAGAGGAAGTTGTAAAAGCATCTAGAATGGCTATCAAAAACATAGACACCCTAAGTAAGAATGCTGATTTAAATATAAGATTCGAAAACATACGTAACAACATTCCTCTTCGATTATTGAAGAGCAAGTTCATTGGTAATTTCATTGCTGTTGATGGAATTGTACGTAAGACTGATGAAGTTCGTCCCCGGATATTAACGGCAGTTTTTGAGTGTAGAAGCTGCACGAGACTTCACGAAGTTTCCCAAACAAGTAACCTCCTCACCGAACCTGCATTATGCCAGGATTGTGGAGGCAGATCCTTCAGATTACTTCAAGATGAATCTGAATTTTTAGATACACAAAGCACCAAAATTCAGGAACCTTTGGAAAATTTATCGGGGGGAGAGCAGCCAAGACAGATTTTGGTGGTTTTAGAAGATGATATTGTTGACTCTGTGACTCCTGGAGATATTGTAAGGATAACAGGGACTTTAAAAACTGTTCGAGATGAAAAAACCAGAAGATTTCGAAATTATATTTATTGTAACTACATTGAACACCTTGAAAAAGAATTCGAGGAACTTCAAATCAGCGCAGAAGATGAACAACAGATAAAGGAACTGGCCAAAGATCCCCATGTACATGATAAAATAATAAGATCCACAGCCCCCTCAATTCACGGATACAGAGAAATAAAAGAAGCAATAGCTTTACAGCTTTTTGGAGGTTCTGCAAAGGAACTTGATGATAAAACAAGAATCCGTGGCGATATTCATATTTTAATTGTGGGAGATCCAGGTACTGGAAAATCTCAGATGTTAAAATACGTATCAAAGCTTGCACCAAGAGGAATATATACAAGTGGTAAAGGTACAAGTGGAGTTGGGCTTACTGCTGCCGCAGTTAGAGACGAATTGGGAGGATGGTCCCTGGAAGCTGGAGCACTGGTTTTAGGAGATCGTGGTAACGTCTGTGTAGATGAACTTGACAAAATGAAACCAGAAGATAGATCAGCCATACATGAGGCACTGGAACAACAAACCATCAGTATCGCAAAAGCCGGAATAATGGCCACCTTAAACGCGAGATGTTCAGTACTCGCAGCCGCAAACCCTAAATTTGGGAGATTTGATAGAATCAAGTCAATAGCAGAGCAAATTAATCTTCCATCAACCATATTATCCAGATTCGACCTTATATTCGTAATTGAAGATAAACCTAATATTGAAAATGATAAAAGATTGGCAAGACATATCTTGAGAATACATAAAGAAGATTCCATACCCTTTGAAATTGATCCAGAACTTTTAAGAAAATATATAGCCTATGCAAGAACCCAGATCCATCCAAAACTCACAAAGGAAGCTATCACTGTACTTGAAGAGTTCTATGTTGGAATGAGAGGGGGTGCATCAGATGAAGAAGACTCACCCATCCCCATTACAGCTCGTCAACTAGAGGCTTTGATAAGATTATCAGAGTCAAGTGCCAGAATTCGATTAAGCAATGAAGTTGAAGCCTTAGACGCAAAAAAAGCCACTAAATTGCAGAAATTGTGCCTGAGGCAGGTTGGATACGATCCAGAAACCGGTAAAATTGACATCGATAAAGTAGAAGGAAGGACTCCCCAATCAACTCGTGATAAGCTAAGAACAGTGATCGTTGTTATAAGAGAGCTTGAAGAAGTATATGATGGAAAAGCACCCATAGAAATTCTCATAAATGAAATGACAGATAGGTATAATATAAGTGAGGAAAAGACCAAAGAGATAATACGAGTCCTAAAAAACAAAGGAGAGATATATGAGCCACAACAAGGATATTTGAGAATGGCATAAGGATATGATATGCTTTAATCACTTTTCATAACAATTAATGTCATGTAATGGAGGTAAAATAATGGATGATTATAATAAATTATTAGATAGAGCCATAGACCAATTACCACAAAAGGTTTTTGAAACAAAAAGATTCAGTGTCCCCCGCGCTTATTCTATGATTCAGGGGAATAGAACAATCATACAAAACTTCGGAGAAATTGCAGTTGCCCTGAACAGGGATCCACAACACCTTCTCAAATTTCTACTAAGGGAATTAGGTACTGCTGGAAACCTGGAGGGCGGTAGGGCCATAATGCAGGGTAAGTTCACCCATTATCTAATAAACGACAGAATAGACGAATATGTTAAAAGATTTGTAATATGTCATGAATGCAACAGACCAGACACAAGCATAATAAGAGAAGATCGTATCTTTTTGTTAAAATGTGCGGCCTGTGGTGCAAAAGCTCCTCTTAAAACATTGTAATATGACTTGATGATAATATGTTCTGTCCGAGATGTGGGAGATCCGGTGAGGAGCTATTTGAGGGTCTTTGCAGATCCTGTTTTATAAAAAACACTATTTTATTGGAAGTTCCAGACGATATAGATGTTAAGATATGCACACGTTGTGGTTCATATCTTAATGGAACAAAATGGATAAAACCAGAATCATCTGATGAGAAAACTCTACAAAAAATCATGAAAAAACAGATAAAAGCAGATAAAACTGTAGAGGACCTTCAAACATTCATAGAGATAGTTTCAGTTCGTGGAACAATTATTCAATGTAGTATTCAAGCAAAGGGTAATGTTTTAGGGAAGATGATTGAACAGGAATATAGTACCGAGTTTAAAATAGAAAAAAACGTTTGTCCTGAATGTAGTAAATTTGTATCCGGTTATTATGAAGCTGTAATTCAGATAAGAGCGGATAATCGCATTCCATCAAATGAAGAGATCAAAAAAGTCGATGAAATCATAATAAATAACATAGAAAAACTATCTGAAAAAAATAAGATGGCATACATATCAGAACGGACAGAAATAAAAGAAGGTGTAGACTACTACGTTGGATCATACAAAGTTGCAAAAAGGTTAACTACTGCAATTAAGGATACTTTCGGAGGAATTATAAAAGAATCACCAAAACTGATGGGTAGAGATAAAACAACAGGTAAAGACTTATATAGAATCTGGATTTCTCTTCGAATGCCATATTTTAGAGAAGGGGACTTTATAAAGTATGGTGATTCTATAGGGCAAGTGATAAGCTTAGATGGTAGGAAAATCATATCCAAAGAACTGAATTCAATCAATAAATTATCCATATTATGGCGAGAATACAATAAAATCAACACCGTAGCAAAAAAAGAAGATATAAAAAAGACCACTGTAACAGCAAAAACACCAAAAACAATTCAGATACTACATCCAGATTCATATCAACCAGTTGATATAGAAATCCATGAAAAAATTGCAGATATTGGAATAGGTGAAGAAATATCAGTTGTTGAAATAGAAGGAGAACTTTATATCCTAAACTAAAATTAAATAAGATTAAAAAGAGAATTGACATAAAACTATTATTAGGATTCAATCATGGTGATAAGATGGATATAGCCTCTAAAATTGATTCAATAAAAAAAGGAACCCTGGAAATAGTAACTGAATATGAATTAACGGAAAAAATAGAAAAAGAGACCCCCACAGCTTATATTGGTTATGAACCATCAGGTAAGATCCATCTTGGCCACGCAATCACTGTAAAGAAGATGATAGATTTACAAAAAGCGGGGTTCAAAGTTAAAATTCTCCTTGCAGATCTTCATGCATATTTAAACGAAAAAGGAAGTCTAGAAGAAATAAAAGCAATTTCAGAATACAATAAAAAGTGTTTCCTGGCTTTAGGGTTAACTGAGGATACCGAATTTATATTAGGATCCCGTTTCCAGCTTGATGCAGATTACACCTACAAAGTTTATGAATTAGCACTTACAACTACCCTAACAAGGGCTAAAAGAAGTATGGCACAGATAACTAGGCATCAGGAGGATCATAGAGTTGCAGAAGCCATATATCCTATAATGCAGGTTGTAGACATGTTATTTCTGGATGTTGATGTTTCTGTGGGTGGAATGGAGCAGCGGAAGATCCACATGTTAGCCCGAGAAAATCTGTCTAGAATTGGATTTGACGCCCCTGTATGCATACATACACCTCTTATTCATGGAACAGATGGTGCTGAGAAAATGTCTTCCAGCAAAGAAAATTTCATAGCAATTGATGACCCACCTGAAGATATAAAAGAAAAGGTAAAGGGAAGCTTTTGCCCTCCACGACGGGTTGAAGGGAATCCCATAATTGATATTACCAAATATTTCATTTTCAGTGAATTTGAAACCATCATAATTGAAAGACCTGAGAAATTTGGTGGAGATCTTAAATTAAATTACAGCGAACTTGAGAGTAGATATGCTGAAGGGAAATTACATCCCCTGGATCTTAAAAATGCAGTATCAAAATATTTAATTGAGATTCTAGGACCTGTAAGAGAATATATTGGCTAAACAGATAGGTGATCAAATGAAATACGAGATGAGGATTCCAGCAGGAGTTTCAATAAGACAATTGAGTGATGTGTTAATGCATTATGAAGTTGAATTAGGACAAACCGATTATGGGCCAGTACTTTATGGAAAAAAGGAAGAACTTGAAAAAGCAAGGGATCACATCATAAAAGCTTTAAATGAGCGGATAAGCGAGCTCGGAGATCGTGAAAAAGAATCTTAATGATAATGATTTAAAATATAGTTCCCTAAATTTATATTTTATTTTTGCTGATAATAATATCTTTAATTAATGTTTATTTTTGTTTAAGAATGTCAATTTAGTTTTTATAACCATCCCAGAACCTCATCAGCGATATCATGCGCTATATCTTCAATAAAATCCTGATCACTCCATGTACATACTTCTGCTTCGGAAATATCTCCCACTATGTCTTCGACACGATCTTGATCACTCCATCCACCCATATCAGATTCGCAGAAAACAAAGTCTTTTTCTTGATTTTCATCTAAAATTTCCCAGGTTACAGTATCTCTAAGCTCCCAGTACCAATAATAAGATCTTATTACCTCTTCTCCTGGATCTTCTTTATTAAATTTGTCTTCTTCTCTAAAACCAACTATCAAAACTTTTTTATTCTCAAGATAGATATGTTTCTCCCAAACATCCTTAAAACCAGGCAACTTTTCTAACGCTGTATTAATTATCATATCTACAAGCACTTCTTTATCCATGCAAACCCTCCAAACTCCATAATCATTAACTTACTCTTATAACTCTCTTATTAATTACACCACATTAGCTATTTCAACCTTTTAATTCAATTGATCTTTGATTTATGATCTATTAATACCATAATTTATGTTTTTACCTACGGTATCAATAAATAACTAGATTGGAATCTGAAGCCAATCAAATATTCCAATCATTTTCAAAGCTATATATATTAACAATGCCAAAAATATGTATCTCAACTGTTTATCAGGTAGCTTATGGGCTGCTGAAGCTCCTAATTGAGCCATAGGAATGCTGGTACCTGCCAATATAACTAATTGTAATAGGTTGATGTAACCAAGTGAATAGGGAGGTAGTCCAGCTACATATAGACCATTCAGGATGTATGCAACGATACCTCCTATGGAATTGAACACTATGACCAATACAGAGGTTCCCACAGCTTCGAGCATGCTAAACTCAAATATAATGAGCATGATGGGCACCAGGACCACCCCACCCCCAATTCCTAAAAGTCCAGAAGCCACTCCAGCTCCAAATCCCCATAGAAACAATTTATAGATATTAAAAACCTTTTTTCTTCCATTTTCTGGTACCTTAAATTTTAAAAATTCTACAGAAACTCCAATAAGCAATAATCCAAAGGCTATTCTTAAAAAATCTGCCGGTGCATGGGAGGCAATTGAACCCCCTAAAATTCCTCCTAAGAAACCAGCCATCCCCATAGTTATGGCCGGTTTTAAAAGAACACATTGTTTATAATAGTGGCCATATACTCCACTTATGGCTGTAGGAAGAATCACCGCCAGACTAGTACCAAAAGCTATGCGAATGGCGGTGTCAGGATCCACTCCCATGGACTGTAAAAGCAAGAACTGGACTGGAGCTAGTATAAAGCCTCCTCCAACTCCTAAAAGTCCCGTGGCAAAACCCACACCTGCACCTGTGAGCAGCAGAATAAGGATATACATCAAATTGATTTCCATGTATATTAATTTAGAGGGCACTCAAAAATAATTTACTAAAATTTTTTTAAATTTTTTTCAGATGAAAAAAAAAAGAATATTAAATTAGAATCATAATAAACATATAAAGACCTCACTGGTTAAAACTGTAAAATAAGTAATATATAAAAACGCTTCTACTAATAAAATCATTCCATAGATCATTTCATAGTAAAACAGTTTCTTTAGCTTCCGTAAGTAGATAATCGGAGAACCGGAACTTGGATGGATAAGAACAAAAATAGTTCTAATCCAGCGCTTAAAATTTAAATAAATTTAAATACACGCGATTTGAGATAAATAAAAACATTTGGTAATTATTTAGAATTTGATGATAAAATGAAGCTGGATCTTCCAAATAAAAAAACATTACCTAATGATTTGTTAGCAGGATTTACAGTAGCTATAGTTTCAATAACCAATGGATTGGCTTTTTCCGCCCTAATTGGAATAGATGCTGCTTATGGTCTATACTCTGGGATGTTAGCCACAATTGTAGGTTCATTATTTGTTTCATCGACTCTTATGATTATTTCCTTAGGAAGTGATATAGCTTTAATTATTGCAACTTCCTTAGGTACTTTAGGAAGCGACCTAGTAACAGGGATAGTGACTTTAAGTTTAGTTGCGGGAATCGTACAATTGGCCATGGGTTTACTCAAATTAGGAAAATTCGTTCGCTACATTTCATTTGAAGTCATAACTGGTTATATTAGTGCGAGTGCAGTGCTTTTAATTTTATCTCAGATCGAAAAATTAACCGGATACCCAAGTAATGTCACCTCCCAATATTGTTGTAGTATTGTTTCACAAAGTATTGACACTATGTTACATGTAAATTTATGGAATTTATCTACCCTAGTTTTAGGAATGGTGTTCATAATATGCCTTTATTTTTTAGGAAAGAGTAGGATTAAAAGTTTTGCTACTTTATTAATGATAATTGTCGCAACAGTTATTGTAGCTCTTTTCAATTTAGAATCAGTGCAACTAGTGGGTGATTTTGGAACAATACCCCCAACTCTTCCCACCCCCATTTCACCAGATTTCAGCCTGTTACCTGTCCTCATACTACCCGCTGTAGCAATTGGAATTCTATCTATGATTGAAACTGCAAGCATTACTACAACTTATCCAAATCCTAGTGGTAAAGCAGCGAATGTTTCAAAAAACATTATCAGTCAAGGATTAGCTAACATAGCAGGTTTTTTCACTACATCCATGCCAGTAAACGCAGCAATCAATCGAACAGCGACTAATGTAACATTTGGGGCGCAAACACGCTGGAGTGGTGTTTATTCGGGCCTAATCGTAGCATCAGCTATTCTAATATTCAGTAAATTCTTTGAACAAATCCCCCTAGTTAGTCTGGCAGGTTTTCTCGTCATAGTAGGTTATGAACTACTAAAAACTCAGATACCCAAAATTTTACTGGCTTGGAAGAGCTCGAAATTCGATTACTTAATTATCATGCTAATTTTGGTGATTGGTGTAGGTTATTCACTGGTGGCGGCGGTTTTTATAGAAATAATAATATCAATAATTGTCAATATTGAACCTTATCCCCGGGATCAGGGCGTTTTGAGGCTTATAAAACTCGGTGAGGGACGGTTTGAAGAAAAATCTATACCAAAAAAGCTTCCATCAAACCAAATCACGATTATACAGACCAAATCTCCTAATTTCTATCCAATCATTTATTTCTTACAAAAAAAATTTTCATCAATTAAACAACCAAAAAATGCAGTTATTATTATAAACATGCGTGGTGGCAACTACTTTAGCAAAGATATTATTCAATTGTTGGGAGCTTATGCATATCTATTAAAAAATAGAGGAAACAAGCTTATGTTGGCAGATGTGAGCGAAATTCTAATAGAAAAGTTAAAAAAAACAGGTGCAGTCGATGATATCGGTATTGAAAACATTTTCGAAGAAAAAACCGTTCCTCTTGCATCTATAGACGAAGCTATAGAAGAAGCAAAAAATTGGATTAAAAAAAGAAGTGAATAAATCTTTAATCCTCTTCTGTTCTTTTTTGGATTTCAGGCATGTACAAATTCAGGATAACATAATCTCCAATATCCCTGATTTCTCCTTCCCCTACCATGTAATGTTTTTTTCTCATAGCAGATCCAGTGGATATAATTACATTATGGATTAAACATCCTTTTGGTTCGATTACCATGTCTGATATCTTCCCAGCTTCCATACCCTTTTGAGCTATGACTGTTTTTCCAACAAATTCTTTGAAGCTTATTCCTGATCCAATATCTTCAGGTTTTTCTTTCCCTATTCTCAAATCTATATCCTTTTTGTCCAGATTTAGAATAACATAATCCCCTATATCTGCTATATCCTTCTCCTCAATACCAAAATATTTTTTATCCAATGTAGAGCCTGCTGAAAGAACTATTTTGTCTATCAAACACTTTTTTGCTTTTATAATTAGGTCAGAAATTCTGCCAACTTCAAAACCCTGGTTATCCAAAGCTGTCTTTCCTATAAATTCACTGGCTTTAACCTTAACACCCCCCCTAAAAAATCGTTTTATAAGTAAATTATTATCTACAATCAATTTATATCTATTGATGAATCTGCCAGATTTAAAGCGTGAAAAAAATATTTATGCTTAATAAACCCATTTAGATAGTAATTTTTTTGGAAGTTGCCTGTAATATTAGTTAAGGGAACTATATGGACAAAAAAGTGAAAAAACTATTAATAAAATACAGAATTTATAAAAATTAAATACACATGCCCAATTTTGGAGAAATTATTTTTTTTATGTCCTCATGAACCTTATTAATACCTGTGTTAGCATTTACAACAAAAAATCCGCTATTTTCTGCAAGTTCAAGATACTGGTCTCTGATTCTCTCCAGGAAAATCTTATTTTCAAAGTGATCTTTACCTTCACATCTTTTAAGAGCAGTTTCTGCATTTAAATCAAGCAATATCACAATATCGGGTTTTTTGACAAATTTATTTATCTTTGATATCCATTCCTCTTCATCCTGATAAACCATGCTGGAGAAGAAACAGCGATCACTTATTACAATTTTACCTAAAAGTTCTGCGTCTTTGATTTTCTCCATGAGAATCATTCTATCAGCAGCAAAAAGGAGGCCAAGGGTTCTTTGAAAGTCTCTATCTGTGGCTTTAGGGCTCTTAAGCATCTCTCTTATGAGGTTTCCCACTGACGAGTCTGTAGGCTCAAAAATCTGGATTACATCAAATCCACAATCCTTCAACCATTTCTCAAGAAGAGCTATTTGCGTTGATTTCCCAGATCCATCGATTCCTTCTAAACAGATGTACATATTATCACATAGACTTATCTCAGATAAAATATTGTAGTTATGTTATAGGTGCATTTATCTCATGCTAATAATTTCACTATTGCTAATATGAACACTAAGCTTAATATAAATAATAGAAAAAAGCAAAAAACAGACAAAAATACTTGATTTCGAAAGCAAAATACTTGATCTAAATTATCAGGAACAAAAACTTGTGATAAAACAGAATTTCCCTATGAATAATAAGCAAATATCCATTAGATGCTTATGCATGGCTTAATTTAGGAAATATTTTTTATGATCTTAATAGGGTGTCTGTTTTAAGTGAAATTTATGAGCTTGGTTATTTCTTGGATTTCGTTGTGGCCTTGGGAAATAAGTATTCCTAGTAAAAGTACATTTAGATAGGCTTTTTTATAGACTGATCGTTT
>VGTM01000005.1 GCA_016874685.1 Methanobacteriota archaeon | reverse complement strand
TATCAGTTTTGAAAAGAGTTTTCGGCGATGAAAACCAAAGCCGAAGCGATCGACTAAGAAACAAAGAAACCAAACTAAAAAACGAATGCTACGACATATATCTCTACGCAAAACACCTATCTATCGAAATCCAAATATGATTTCTACAGAGCCAAATTTTTATAATTTAGCCTATTCTTATTATAAATTATTATTACAATTAAATCGAAAGATTTAAATAAAAGTAGAGCATTTTTTTGACAATTAGAATTAAAAGACCAAAATATATCCTTTTTAGGAAACTACTGGTTTTAGACCTTTAAAACTTGTATAAACTATCAAAACCCATCAAAACCGGAAATATAATTAATTCTTTTTTTATATATCAAATTTAGTTCATCTTTTAATTTTTAATATTTGGTCTTAAAAACTGGTTTTTTAATGTTTCAAAAACTTTATAATAAATTATATAATCTTTAAAAGAAAAACATGTTTAAGAGGAGGAATTCAATGGAAAAAAATATATTTTTAGTTCTGGCTGTAATTGTTGTTGTCGCAACCGCCGGATGTACCTCAGAAACTGGAAATAAGACCTCCCAAAATGCTACTGGTTTCAAAATTTCTAGCAGCGCCTTTAGTGAAGGAGGAATGATTCCACAAAAATACACTACTAACGGTGAGGATGTTTCACCTCCACTTTCCTGGAGTTCTGCACCTTCAGGTGCCCAGAGTTTCGCCATTATATGTGAGGATCCAGATTCACCTGCAGGAAACTTCACACATTGGGTAATCTTTGACATACCCTCTAATGTTAAAGAGTTAGCTGAGGGAATAGGAGATCAGAGAACCCTGGAGAACGGTGCAAAACAGGGAATTAATGATTTTGGCAGTATAGGATATATGGGGCCAGCCCCTCCGAGCGGAACCCACCGTTTTTACTTCAAAATCTATGCCCTAGATACAAAACTAAACCTCGAGGCAGGTGCAACAAAAGACCAGGTTCTAAAGGCTATGGAAGGACATATTCTAGCTGAAACCCAGTTAATGGGTAAATATGGACAATAGAATTAAATCTCGAAGAATTTGAATTTTGAACATTAAACAGCTTAGTTAAATTACTCCCTAACCTAAAAAATGCAACATAACTGAATTTACAACTTGCATTGGAACCTTTCAAAAGCTGGATTGTAAAGATTATCCCAAAAATTCAGGGCGTTATTTAAATATTGTAGATATTTAATTAATAGATATTTTCCCTATAAATTCCTAAATAAATTAAATGGTTGGAATATGGATAAAAAAATAAAAATCCATGATCTGGAGGTTAAATACCGGGTTGTTCAGCGTAAAGTGAAATATGCGCGACTTGAGATCAAAAAAGGGGATCTGCTGGTGGTGCTACCTGAAGGCTACCATGACCATGAAAAGATCATGAAGAAACATCAAAGCTGGATATACAACAAAGTCTCCAGTATAAGAAATACAATCGAATCCTCGAAATATAAAAAACTCAAACTAGAAAGGAGTGACGGAGAACTAAAAGATCTAGTAAATTCGCTTGTGGAAAAATTTAGCTCTGAACTCGGGGTTAAGGTTAATAATGTTTTCTTCCGAAAGATGAAAACCCGATGGGGAAGCTGTAGCTCACGAAAAAATCTAACCATAAACACCCTGCTTAAGTATCTACCTGATAATCTAATCCATTATGTAATCTTTCATGAAATGGTTCATCTTATCGAATGGAATCATGGGCAAAAATTCTGGAACATAATTTCAAAAAAATTCAGTGATTATCAAAAGATAAGAGAAACGCTTTCGATTTATTGGTTTACGGTGCAAGACTACATAGAAAATGGTGATTATCACAATTAACATTTAATTCAACGATCTGATTTTAACTATTTGTAAAATTTATTTTTATCATCCAAATAATCCATAATTAATTCTTATACTAATTCTTATACTGATAATGAACACTCATTTACATAATCCAAGAATAGCTTAAACTGATAACTATTCACATACCAAAACTTAAAACCTCCAAAAAACTAAAATAGTATATGGAGAGGATAAAATGGTTTACTGTCAAAAGTGTGGTATGCAAAATGAAGAAGATGCTGAATTTTGTTCCAAGTGCGGAGCTACCCTTAAACCAGATAGAAGGAGAAGAAGACATAGAGGAGATGCGTGTTTTGGCCAGCCAGAAGAGAGGTCCAGAGATGAATGTTTTGGGATTCCTCATGGTGGGTTAATTGTAGGCATGATCTTTGGGGCTTTTCTGATTGCCATTGGACTGTCAACAGTCTTTGGAATAAACCTTGGAAGATGGATTGGGCCGTTCATAATAGTTGTTGTTGGTTTACTTATTATTGTTGGTGCCATATTGGCATTCCGTCGAAGAACCAGGGATTAGATATTTAATTTAATCTCAGGAATCAATTTTTTCTGCTACGAATAAATATCTCTTTAGTATACATTGGATGGTGAGAATTTGAATAAAAAACAGCACAAAAAAATAGATATAGTGGGTATTGTAACCATTGGCTTTTTTTTGATACTTTTAGGGATATTTCAATTTATGATTTTAGTGCATACACCAGATTTTTCAGATAGTATATCATCCTTTTCCAAAGACTTCTACCTTCAACAAATCTCCCCCAATATATACTTACCAACCCCACAATCAGATCATCCATTAGCATACAATTTAATCTTTCAGTTCTGCCTTATTTTCGGAATTTTCGAAGTATTTGCATTAGTCGCCAGATTTATCCTAAAAGATCCCATGGAAAAAAAAGCTGGCACCGCCTCCGGCATAATCTTTTGGCTAGGAGCCGCCCTACTTGTGAATATGTTGTTAAAACATGGCATTGAATGGATTGCCTTTATTGGCTGGCTAATAACTTTATTGGGGATAAGTGTCATTGTAAACATTGTTATAGTACTTATAACAAGAGCTTATAGTAAGAATTAGTTTCTAAATGAAAAAAATCGATTTCCACATTTTTTTAATTGCACCCCTTAGAACAATTATGAGTCTCTTGCGCTGAATTCAAATTCTTAAAGCTATAGAAAACATTAAATATAACTTTTATAATTTGAAGGAGAATTAAAATTGGCCTCTATCATAGAACTGAAAGAAAAATTAAACAAATTGGAAAAAGAGGATAAAAAATCCTTTAAAATATTTAATAATATTTTTTATGTTTCCAGTTCAGTGGGAAAACTAGTAATCCCTGCCAGTTTCAAGACGAATGTTAGAGAATACTTTGGAGAAAGAGATAAAAATGGTGAGATCGTTGAATCTGAAGAAGAAGTTATAAAGAGACTCGAAACCCAAAAAATCGTTAAAACCTTCAATAAACAAACTGGAGAAGGTGCTCTCTTTAACTGGCTGAGAGCCAGTAGACCTGGAATGAGAGTAGAAGAAGTTGAAAACGAAAAGAAAAGAGTTTATGAATACATTGAAAAATCACGAGAAAACTGTGACTTCTGCAATCCAGAAAAATATACTCCTGAAGATGTATTTGGTAGGGTGGAGGGGAAACACTGTATCACTGGAGGAAATATTGCTAAATATGATGCCTGGAGCAGTGTGATATTTTTTAGAATACATAACCCTCTGGAGTTCAGCCTGAAAGAGCTCTCTGATTATATAGAGACTGGTTTTAAATGGTTTGAGCGTGTATACCAGCATGATAAAGAATATAAATATCCTTTCTTTCTATGGAATTGTCTGGATAAGGCAGGGGCCTCCAAGGTGCATGGTCATGCCCAGATCTTAATGACCAAAGAGATTCATTATGCTAAGGTGGAATTATTAAAAAGAGCCTCCGAAAATTACAGAAAGAATACTGGAAGGGACTACTTTGAGGATCTATACAAAGCTCATGAGGCAATTGGCTTAAGTCTGGGTTCTTTTTTTGGAGATGTCCATGTTTTGGCGAATCTTACACCTATAAAAGAAAAGGAAATTGTTATTATTGCGCGCAAAATTCCTTCAGAAAGCGAGGATGTGAAAAAAGCAATATTTAATGTACTTAGATGCTATATTGATGAACTTGGAGTTACCAGCTTCAATTTGATTATATCCTGCCCCCCAATCCCAGAAAATAAAACATCGCCATATATAGTGAGAATAGTGGATAGAGGAAGTATTTTCAAATCAACCACCGATATAGGAGGGATGGAGTTATATGGAAGCAGTGTGATTTCAGATGATCCATTCAAAGTTATAGAATCCCTTAAAGAGTTTTTAAATCCATAATAATATTAAATTTTTAATAAAATTTTATAAAAAGTAGAATTTTTCCTTTTTGATCTATAATCATCAAGTCTTTATAAAAAAGGAATAAAAAAATTGTAAATGTTTATCTAAAAAAATTAATTACTACTGCAGTCGTACATTTTTCTTGTTATCAACCATTAGAGGTAATTGTGCACCTACAAAAACTCGATTTTTATCATAAGCTTGCGTATGTTCAATTACGAAAGGTTGCTGTGCCTTGCCGACGCGGGATACTTTTAGTAAAAATCTTATCTCTGGAAAATCTTTGTTAGAATCACCGACTTCTTCCATTTCCAGCACTTCTGCAATTCCCATCGCATTAAAATCCCTTATATCGACATCACCAAAATATTTCTTCTCAAAATATCGGGAAATATAAATAAAAAGCGTAAGGATTATTCCCCCAATTATGACAGATATACCAAGAGGAAATTGATGTTCGCCAAAAGCAGTTCCTCCAGTAAGAAGAATCATAACTCCTAATAATACCACTATACCCCAGCACCCACATAAATTAATTTATAAATAATGAACGCGTTCTCTCACACCCCTTCTATTTTGTTTGTAAAACCCTCCTTGCTTTTAATAAATGTTGAACTTTAAGATATTAATATTTTTCTCTCTTCGACTTTTTATGTACATTTACATGATGTGGAGTGCTTTTTTGCATTTTTTCCGTTGATAAAGGTGAATCGGAAGAATTTGATGTAGATGTTTAGGTTTTTTTCGATGCAATTTTTGTAAATTATTTGGACACTATAAATCCTGTGCCTAAAAGAACTAGTCCAACTACTAATATAACCAGATAAAATAATTTTTTGTCCTTTTTAGGCATATTTCCATCATAAGTCCAAATAAATCAGTCCCTCAAAAGTATAAAAGACTTAAATCACATCAATTCCTGTTCCCTTTTGCTGAACAAGTAAGCTGAAGCCAAAATTGTAGCAACAGCAAAAAGTGCTACAACGATCGTGCTCAGATAAAGGGGTAGCGCACCGTGACCTAATATAACTTGGCGTAAAGCATCCACTCCATAGGTTAGAGGGTCCAGATAGACTGCTGCTTGAAGCACTGAAGGAAGTCCAATAACTGGGAAGAGGGCACCGCTCAGTAAAAACATAGGTAAAACAATGAAGCTCATGATAAGGTTGAATCCTTCCATACTGTCCGTGAAGGATGCTATAAGGAGCCCTAACCCTGCCAATCCAATAGATATAAGTATTATGAGTCCAATACTTGCAACAAAGATTAGGGGTGTCATTTGGACTCCTACCACAAAGGATAGAAAAAGCAGAATTACTCCCTGAATTAGTGAACCTGTGCTAATACCCAAAGCTTTACCAAAAACAATGGATGGACGGGTTATGGGTGCCACCAGAATTTCCTTCAAAAAACCATACTGCCTGTCTATAATTACTGAAACTCCAGAGAAAACTGCCGTGAACAAAATGGTCTGACCTATTATTCCCGGATAAATGAATGCCTTGTATCCTCCTGGAATCCCGCCAAATCTTATAACTGAACCCAATCCAGTACCAAAAATTAAAAGCCACAACAGAGGGGTTACTACAGATGTTAATATACGGGAACGATAGCGTATGTATCTTTTTGTCTCCCGCAGCCAGATGGTGTAGATTCCTTCCAATTCTGCCATTTATTTAACCCCCATCCGCAATAGTGGTTCCTGTGTATTTTATGAACACATCCTCTAAATTGGGATGTTCAAGTTCAATAGAGTTTACAAAAATTTTGTTATTATTAGCGAAATTTACAACCTCTGCCACCAGGTTCTCGCCTCTTTCAACCATCAATTTAATCTCAGAGTCAATTCTAAAAATTTCTTTTATGAAATCAAGCTTTTCTGCCTCTTGAATAAATTTATCTGCTTTATCAACCCTTATAGTTATAGTATCTGCCTTTAACTCCCGTTTCAAGTTAATTGGAGAATCGGCGGTGATGATATTTCCCAGATTCATGATGGCTACCTCATCACAGAGCTTATCAGCCTCTTCCATGTAATGAGTGGTCATAAGAACGGTTATATCCTCCTTTTTATTCAATTCATTAACGTATTTCCAAATACTTTCCCTAGTCTGAGGATCCAATCCCAGAGTAGGTTCATCTAGGATAAGAACCTCAGGATGATGGATTAAACCTCTTCCAATTTCCAGTCTCCGCTTCATACCCCCAGAGTATGTCTTAACGTACTGATCTGCCTTTTCTCCCAGGGCTATCAAATCCAAAACCTCTTCTATACGTTCTTTCCTCACTTCACTGGGCACTCCATAAAGGGAGGCATGCATTTCCAGATGTTCCCGTCCAGTGAGGATATCATCCAAAGAGCGGGACTGAAAAACAACGCCAATAGATTTCCGGACATCTTTAGGATTCTTCACTATGTCATAGCCATTCACTGTGGCAGTTCCTGAAGTAGGGTAGAGAATTGTGCACAGCATAGATATTAAAGTAGTTTTACCTGCTCCATTAGGGCCTAAAACTCCGTATACACTGTTTTTTGGAACTTTAAGGTTTATTGAATTTACTGCAGTAAAATCGTTATATTTCTTGGTAATATCGTGGGTTTCGATTATGTATTCCATCTTAGCACCTGAGAGAATTTCATTATAAACATAATTGCTTTTCTAATAATCTATATATTATTTTTTCTACAAAATTAATTAGAGAAATGAGAAACTTAGTGGAAAAGAAAATAACCAACAGGATCAAAAATGTCTGAGATCTAAAATAGACCTTCATAAATCCAAGAAATCGATTTTAATGGCCTGCAGAATTGTTCGTTGATATCTTCAAATATCAAATCTTAACAAATATCATTCTTAATCTTAAGAGGTGATAAAGTGATTTTTGAAATTGTAAAATCCTCTGGAATTGCACATAAATCCTATTTAATAGGATCTGGAGGGAGTGCTGCAGTTATTGATCCTCGAAGAGACTGTGAGATCTATATAGATATAGCGGAAAAGAACAATTTGAAGATCTATCATATATTCGAAACTCATCGAAACGAAGATTACGTTACAGGCTCCCTGGAACTTACAGAACTTGTGGGTGCAGAAATATATCATGGTGGGGGGCTTGAATTTGCTTATGGAAATGTTGTTGATGAAGGGGACAAATTTTATTTAGGTTCGCTGAAACTTGAGATTCTAAAGACTCCTGGACACACTGATGAGAGCATTTCTATTACATTGAAAGATAATGATATTTCAGACCATGTCTATATGGTCTTCTCAGGCGATACCCTCTTTGCTGGTGAAGTAGGCAGAGCAGATCTCTATGGGGAATCTGAAACAGTTAGATGGCAGAAAATCTCTATAACAGTATTTTCAATAAAATATTACCACTGGGAGATGGGGTCATCGTATGCCCGGCTCATGGAGCTGGTTCTGTTTGCGGAGCAGACATTCGAGAACAGGAGTTCACCACAATAGGATATGAGAAGAAAACAAATCAGATGCTTCAGATGGGAAGAGAAGAATTTATTCAACATAAAATAAATGAAAAACTTTATACACCTCCTTATTTTAAGAAAATGGAACAATACAACAAAGAGGGTGCACCCATTCTATGCAGACTTCCATCACCTCCACCCCTGAGTATAGAGGAGATAAAAGATTATATCGAAAAAAATGCCCAGATCTTGGATATTAGAGGCCCTACAAGCTTTGCAGGAGGATATATGCCCAACAGTTTAAACATATGGAGTGAAGGCTTGCCTGCCTTTGTTGGATGGTTTCTAAATTACCAGGACCCCATTATCATAATAGATGAAAACCACAAAAAGATGGAAAAAATAACCCGTTACCTTATACGCCTTGGATACGACAATATTGCAGGTTATATTGCTGGAGGATTTTCCACCTGGTTTAAAGCTGCAGAGAAAACTAATACACTCAATATATGGACCGTGCAAACACTCAAAGAACATTTAGATGATGATTGCATATTCATCTTAGATGTGAGAAAGACTAGTGAGTGGAATAGTGGATATATAAAAGGAACACATCACATCTATCTGGGCCATCTGAAAAATCGCTTAGGAGAGGTGCCGAGGGATAAAAAAGTGGTTGTTTATTGTGGTACTGGGTTTAGAGCAAGTGTAGGTGCCAGTATATTGAAGATGAATGGTTATAAAGATGTAACCAATGTGCTGGGCAGTATGATGGCATGGAGAAAAGCTGGTTATCCTTTGGTGAAAGATTGAATCACTAAAAAAAAGAAAAATATTTTACAAATAACTGGTAACTCAATCATGAGGTTATTTAGAAATCATTTTAACATTTCTTTTAATTAGTTTATCTGATTTAAAAAAACAGGAGAAAAAAATTGACGAGCTTTAGTATAAAAGAAATTCTAAGATTGGCTGTATCCATCAGTATAGTATTTATAGCAGGCGCGATAGGAACTGTGGCCACCATATCTCAGATACCCACATGGTATGCTGCTCTGGCCAAACCTACATGGGCCCCATCAAATTGGGTTTTTGGACCTGTATGGACCACATTGTATGTACTAATTGGTGTAGCCCTATTTCTAGTTTGGAGGGAAGGTTTAGGTAGGCGGGACGTGCGATTTGCCCTTTTGATATTCGCTGTGCAACTGATTTTAAACATTCTATGGTCTGTGGTGTTTTTCGGTTTCCATTCTCTTCTTGGAGGTTTTATACTCATACTGATGCTCTGGATAGCTATACTGGCAAATATTATCGCCTTCTACATCATCTCCAAACCTGCAGGGATAATTCTCATACCCTACATCGTGTGGGTAAGCATTGCATCCTACTTAAACTACAGTGTATACCTCTTAAACCACTGAAAAATAGAATCCAAAAAACTTGAATTTCAATTTTTTTTATATTTTTTTTATTTTTAACTAATTTTTCATTTTTTATTGAATCCATATTGAATATTCTAATTTTTTTGATTATAAAAACGTCTAAAATACATAATAACAATTTAAAATATAATTTTGGAGTTTTTTCATAAAAGATTCTTTTTAAGAATCATAGAGCTAATTTTATCGTGTTATGAAAATTAATTAAATAAATAAATTAAATAAATTCATAATTTTATGTTCATTAGATTAACAAAAAAACTCAAAAATTAATAAAAAAAACCTAAAACCATGTTCATGATGCCCAAAAACAATAGAAACAAAATGACCACTAAATAATTCCTTGTTCTTTTCGTTGCAGGAAGTTTATAGTAAATAATTCCTGTGATTGCTAAACAGAAAATTCCAACTCCAATACTAATAATATTCATAATCCTAATTATACTGTAACCATATATATCATTACATATTTTGAATTAGCAAAAAATTTATTCTCGCAATCTTTGCTGAACTTTTTCACTTTTCAATTCTCTGAGAGCATCTGAAGCTATCCATTTAGCACTCTTTGCGCCAATTTTGCGTATATCTTCAGCAATTTCGATGGCCTTTTTATTAAGATTGATGTTTCTTTTACCAATATGCCTCAAAGCCCAGTTAACCGCTTTTTTAACATATTTACGGTTATCAAATGATTCTCTGATTATTATTGGGAAAAATTGCTCAAATTTTTCATCGGGGGCTTTCTTATCATGAACAGCCAGAACAGCGATTAGTGTGAAAGCAGCTCTTTTTACAAATTCTTCCTCTCGTTTACTCCATTCAAAAATCTTTTTATACGCAAAAGGCGTCTGTCGAAAGAGTTTCATGCAGCACTGGTCACAAATCTCCCAAAAATCAAATTCAAGAGCCCAGTTGTCCATCTGTTCCTCGGTGACTAGATTAGGGTCTTCGATCATGCATGCCAGAATCCTTGTCTCCCTATAACCCGCTTCCCAGAGTTGAGTTGCCAGTTCATGACCCCCTCCTGAAACCTTGGCAATTCGCCGTAATTCAGGTATTCTCACAGCATATGTTTTTTTAGGATTGATACCAAATCTAGCCATTCCTTCCACATCTTCGGGATTTGAAAGGGATTTTAATTCTTCTATAATTTCCTGGTAATCCATTTTTCCAAACTTCTTTTTTTAACTATTTTTATATCAAATTAAACAGTTTAACTGCGTTTTTACCTAATATCAAATCTTTTTCATTGTTGCGAATTTTAAGACCTTTTATCCTTTCAATATCCTTTGCTGGGTCTATCCATGGATAATCAGAACCAAAATGTATTTTATCATCACCAATGGTCTTAATGAGATCCACTGCTTCCTCATCGTCCAGTGTGGTGGGGGTGTGAATGTTGGAAATAGCGATTGCTGTATCAAACATCACCTTAGGAAATCTATCAGCTATTTCAATGGTTTGATCCCAAAAAACATTTCCTAAATGAGCTAGTATAAGTTTAAGATCTGGAAAATCTTCTAAAACAGACAACCACTTTTTAGGTTCACCAAAATATGATACTTCATCGATATTGATTCCAGAATGAGCTGTTATAGGTAGATCATGGGCTACCATCCATTCATATACTGGTCACATTCGCTCATCATCAGGAGCAAACCCCTGGGCAACAGGATGGATCTTCAATCCCTTCATTCCCCATTTATACTTGTGTTCCAGCTCCTCCAGTGGTTTCCGGCCGGTCATGGTTGGGCTCACTGATATAAAGGGGATGAACATGGGATATTTAGCTGTTCTGTTTTTACTTGGTCGGGTTATGGCCACTGTCCAGAGGTTCATCTTTTTAAGCTGATTATCAGGTGCAAAACTTAGTAAAACAGCCTTATCAACGTTTGCTTTTTTCATATCCTCACGATACTCTTCAGGGGTACCATAACTGTAATAACCCACTCCAGTATCCCTTTTTATATTTTCCAAAACCATCTCTCCCACCTCCTTAGTGGGAAAAAGATGTACCTGCGCGTCTATTATCATAATCCATCCCACATTTTATTTTTGTATCGATTTCAGAGAAAACATTCATAGCCACATTCCCTACATCTATATTTATACCAAACGACACGTCCATGGCATTGGGGACATGTAAATCTGTTTTCCTGTTGTTTTACCCAATTTTCCACACCGATTTCTTGGATTTCTTGGAGATTATCATATATTTCATGGCGGTATTTGAATTTCTTTTCTTTAGAATGTGATTTTTTTAATTTTTCAATTAAATTGCAAGGAAATTCGTCGCAATCAATGCAAAAGCTGAGATTTTTGTCTTTAAAGCAGCAATTGCGAATTTTACATGACCATTTACTTCTTCTTCTCTGTTTTCTTTCATCAGAACCACAACCTAAACAGGTTTTGCGAAAAGACGGGCATGCCCCACAGTAAACCCCACAAGGTGCTGTTTTATCTGGAATTCGACCCATCTAAAAACCATCCGTATCCTAATATCCCTAAACCTGTCTTCTACTATCTTTCCAGCTTAGAATCTAATAGATATCCAAATCCAATGGTAATAACTGGGATCATCAAGTATGTGAAGCCTATGTCCATCATGTAGTTGGTCAGGCTCATCTGCATGGGACTTGGTGGCATGAACATGACAAGGTCAATGGCTATGTTGATTATAAACCAGGACCCGCCAATTATCACACCCTCCTTGATGAAATCTGTCCTAATGTTCTTTAAATATAAATAAGCCAGCGCCACTACCATAACTGTTATAACCAACGGCATTATAGATTCAAAAAGAGGGTTCCCTGCTGTTTTAAGTGGATAAACAAAAAATGAAACCACAAATGGCACTAACCATACTAAACCCCCAAATAAGACTATTTTTAGATATTTATTCATATTTTAGATCTCCTATCTCCCTAAATACATTTAAAGAAAAATATTAATCAAGTTTTAAGATCACTTTTTCATCACTGGGAAGCAGATCTCGGTTAAAAGCTCGCTTTCTGGAGTTTCATTGGGGTCTGAAAGGTAGGTCTCCATGGGGGGTCCTATAATCTCGTAACTATTCTTGTAGGCGTATTCTGCTATGGCTCCTATGGCCATTCCACACTCGCTGTAAGGGCCTTTATGGATGGTTGATAAAACCAGCTGTGCCGGGACTATTTTGATTTTAACCCTGCCTTCTTCCTCTGCTTCCCCGGCAAATGGCATGGCCACCTCGTACATGAGCTCTTCTACTGGCACTTCCTGGGGGCTGTTGAAGTACACACCAAATGGTGGGCCTATCATTTGCAGGCCTTTAGCCATGATGAATCCCACAACCTCCCCCATAAGGGTCGGGATCTCATCATATGGACCTTTGTAAGTTATGTATGCCACCTGCCTTTCTCCAATTTTCTTTTCTTCTATTTTCATTTATTTCACCTCTAAATGTTCTCTTCTTCTTTTATTTTTTCTATAAACTCTTTTACCCATTCAATTTCGGTTTTTAAGTTAGCTAAAGGGCGGCTGAAAAGTGCAACCACATAATAAGGTGCACCTAGTTCTTCCTGCATCTTCACCGAGCTTTCCAGGAATTTAATCCTTCCATTGGCTGATTCCACGTAGTTTTCTAGGCACTCGATGACTTCTGGCGGCTCAAGATAATTTAGATAAGCCAAACCCAGATCGAAAGGTGAGATTAATTTTTTATTCCAGGAGAGGAGATCGGTGATCTTCTCTTTCATGGTTTGCCTTCCCAGTTCCGTGATAGTGAAAACCTTACGGGATGGTTTACCTTTCACCTTCTCCATTTTTGATTCAACCAATTCCTTCTTTTCCAGCTTCTTTAAGACGTAGTAAATGGATGAAAACCCTATCTGAGTCCAGTTACGCATGCCCCATCCTTCAATGGTCTTCTCCAACTGGTAACCGTACTGTGGTTCCTCATAGAGCAAGCCGAGTACGGCTGCTTCCAAGTCTAATATTCTAACCATATAATATTATAGATGTAGAACATAGTATATAAAGATTACGAATAAAATGTATTCAACTAAAAAAAATAATATTATAAGGTTTTCCGAGTCTTATTGGATTACTGATATACTGAAGGGACTCTTCAATGAAATCTATAAAATCTAAAAAGAAATTAATTCTCTTAACAGTTTTAGCTATAATCGCGGTAGCAATTGCTAGTTTTACCTACTACGTTTCTGACTACTATCGTGCTGATAATACAGCCATAGCTGCACTCACATCAACTGACTCTTATAATGTAGTGAATAACGATGATTCTATTACATTTACTCCCACAGGGAACAAAAGTACTACAGGAGTAATAATTTATCCTGGAGCTAAAGTACAAGCTGAAGCCTATTCTGTAATAGCTTCTAAATTTGCTAAAAATGGTTATACTACAATTATTGTGAAAATGCCATTTAATTTAGCTTTTTTTGGTGTTAATAAAGCCGATGATGTCATAGCTAGCCATAAAGAGATTAGCTCCTGGGTAATTATTGGACATTCACTGGGTGGTGTTTTTGCATCTGAATATGCTGTAGGCCATCAGGATAAAATTAAAGGAGTTATATATTTAGCTAGCTATCCTTCATCAAATGCTTCAAATGCCACTTTTAAAGCATTATCAATTAGAGGCTCTCTTGATGGACTTACTACAAGTAATGATATATCTCAAAATCTTAATAAATTCCCAGCTAATACTACATTTATTACTATTGATGGCGGCAACCACTACAACTTTGGTGATTATGGTGTGCAGGCTGGAGATAATAATAGCACTATTACAAGAGAAAAACAACAGAATAAAACCATCGACTATATACTTGAATTTCTTAAAAATCTCTAAAGTTAGCTGATTTAAAGGAATCAACTATCATATATAAAATTGCTGCATTTCTACTAAAACAATAGATCCAAAGTGACTGTAACATCTAAAAAATTTTTATCTAACACCCTGTTAAAAAATAAACTTAGATTTATGGTTTTTTTAAAAAATAATTTTTTTAATAACTTACGGGAAATATTGATAAAAAATGCCATTGAACCCCCTTAAATCTTCAAAAAGAAATTTTTAAAGTTTTTCAAGCTGAATTTTAAGCAATTGATGCAACTTCTCAGCACCTACAATCTCCCCTTCCAGATCCCAATTAACTGGGTGCATTATGAATGGTCGGGATTGTTCACCCCCTATACCACCATGACTACCTACCAATTCCTCAAAAGCAGCTACTTCATCTTTTTCAGGGTCATAAAAGCTGTTAACCAAAATATCAGGCGTATACTGGAAGCTATCAGTCCTTTTAAGGTGCTGAGCTGCTCTGGGTCCGAAATTGATCAGTGGATCCTGACCTTCTATAGTGCCATCCTTTAAGTAGTGGACACCATCGGCCCCCATGGCTAGAGGTCCATGTTCTTCGGAAAAAAGCATTATGAAGCCCACCCCCTCATGCTGCACCAAACCCGGAATCAGATCTGGATAGAATGTTTTTAACTGTTCAAAACTGAGTCTTTCCTCATATTCAGTTAGATAGATAAGTCCCAGGTTTCCTGAAGCCAGAACAATGACCTGGGCCTCTTCAGAAGATGTAATTCTCTTTTGAGGTATTTGACCTATTTTATGCCGCTGTAGATAATCCAAAATCCTTCCCTTTACCACGGGGGTCTCGTCAACCGTCTTCACCGCTTTATCGAAAATATCCCTACTTTCCCCCACTACAAAGTCTCCTTTTCCTTTAAAATATCGTTTACTTTCCTCAATGGGCTCTTGAATAACCTGACCGAAATGGTCCTCGTTGGAAGAAAGTTTACTGTAGATACGAGTCTCAGCAGGCATTAACTCACGCACCAGGTCTTCCAGGGTTTTTCCGTAACGCTGGAGGAAGGTGAAGCCGTTAGTCTGGCCATGGTCAGACTGCACTACCAGGTGGTAGGGTCGGGGAGCATATTTTTTGGCCTGTTCAAGACGATGAAATTGTTTATCAAGCTTTCGAAGTGCATAGAAGGAATCCCGGTCTCTGACTCCTGAATGATGAGCAATCTCATCGTATCCCAGGTATGTGACATAGGCCACATCCACATTCCCATCCAACATATCCCCTATAAGAACTGCAGTGGTGATTTCACGGAGAAATACATTGGCACCAGCCCTGACGAATGGATATATGAAACCTCGCCTTATTCTTGGTTGGATATTTTTTATATAATGAGTAAACTGGGAGGTGAAATCTAAGAAAACATCCCATAGAAACAGGGCCACAATCCGGGCAAAATTCGTGGGATTAGAATAAACATAATACCAGGCACTTGTGTAAAATCTCTTCAGGTTTTTAAGCTGGCTATAAGTAAAAATAACGTCCTCTGCATCCCCTGAGAAGAGGTTGGAACGACTGGCACCGTTGACTGCCAGAAGACCCTGAGCGTCTGAAATCCTATTTTCAATGATCGGAGCATCGGAAAGACCTGTTGATACCATTATTTTATTATTATTAGCTTTTTCCACCCAGCGGAAAGCCGGTATATCATGATTGTTCCCGTGAAGTATTCCAGCCTGGCTGGCCCCGGTCTGGCTGGAAAGGTCTGTTTCCCAGCCAGTGATAGTGTGGCTACCCTCATCTATCCATTTTTTCAAGGTGGGCATGTTTCCCTGATCCAAGGCCTCCCATAAGACCCCTTCGGCAAGGCCATCGATCTCCAGAAAAATAATTCCTGGCCTCTCTTTTGATGATTTATCCCCCTTTTCTTTGCTTTTTTCTTTGATATCTTTCCGAATCACGTTTCTGTAATAAGTAGCATCATCATCAATGGTTAAAATGGCTGAAAGAATGGTTGTAACTGCTGCCATGGCAATCGGAGTTAGTATTAGGGCTGTGCCTTGAATTGTGAACCCTTCAACAAAGTTACTGGCTAACCAGATAAAGAAGCCGTTGAGTAACAGTGCTCCCACCCCCACAGTGAAAACCATGAATGGTAAAAATATACGGGACAATATGGGCCAGAACAGAGCATTAAGAATTCCTACTATACCTGCTGCTATAAATGCTGTGAACCAGCTATCAAACTTTAGACCAACTGAAAAATAGTCGATAATCATGAACCCCAAAAATCCACCTATCCACATTATAAGCGAACGCCCCAACCAGTAGAAACGTGACCGATGGTAAATCTGGTCATACTCCTCCATTATCCTCACCTGAACTTTTCAACTTAAAAAGTGTGATCTCCGGGGGACAGTTGATCCGCAACCAGAAAACGTTGGTTCCCAGGCCCCGGCTAGTATACTGGATCATGTTTCCCACTCGGTACTTGCCCACAGGATATTTTATGAAATGGGGGCCGCGGATGAAGGTTCCCAGGCCAGGGATTATGAACTGGCCCCCATGAGAGTGACCGGAAATTTGGAGGCCGAATCGGCCCGTGGTGGAGCTAATATCGGCGAAATCCGGCTCATGGGCCAGTAAGATGGCCGGTCCCTCTTCCGGTAATTTCTCCATCACCAGATCCAAACGGTGCTTGTTCAGCATTACGCTGTCTACCCCAACGATATGTAAAGGTGATTTTTCTCTGAATATGGTGTAAACATCGTTACTCACGTCGATGATTTTGCATCTTGCCAATATATCCCGGATGCTGTCCGCCCCTAGCCAGTGATCGTGGTTTCCCAACACTGCTAATGAAGCTTCCTTTGGTTTCAGCCTCTTTAAAGAGGATTCCAAATCTTCGACCACATCGTCCAGTATGTACGATACAAAATCTCCGGTTAGGGTAACCATATCAGGTTTTTGATCATTCACCAGATCCACCACGCCCTCCAGGTGTTTGGAGGTGATCCACTGGCCCAGATGGATATCGGTAATATTAACAATTCGATAATTTTGAAAAACCAGATCTAGATCTGGGATGGTAACCTCAACATGTTCTAACTGGAAGTCCTCTGGTTTAAATTTCGTTTTTCCTATTTTGTTACGCCAGCGGGTCATGCCTCTTTGTATTTTCCGACGAAAGCGCATATTTTTTAATTTTTTTTCTTTCATGATAAAAATAATCCTTTCTTCTCTAATTTCTTAATTGTAATTAATTATTTACATGATCAATATATAAATGGTGTTCATATAGCCAAATACATCGAAATAATCCCAAAGAAACTCAATGAGCTAAATAATGTTCAATAACTGATAAAATGTAAAAATAAGTTTTAATGATAAAAATGGGTTTTAAAGAAGGTGAACGAGATGTGAGTCCATAAAAAAGATATCTGCTCATTTTGATACTATTATTTCTTCTAATCCTTGGTATTGGAATTGTTTTATTTGCAGTCATGAAAATAGATTTTTTGGAATAATAATTTATGTTTTAAACTTACTTTTATTTTCTATGATATATGGAGCTGCATTAAATCGAACATTTTTAGCGGTTATATAGAATGACCATCTAGGTGGGAGTATAGTGGGGCTGATAGAGGTCTAAAAACTCTTGAAGAACCGTCAGATTCATTTGAATAATATTTTTTCCGGTCAAAGTCTGATATTATGGCCATTCAGAATGCAGTATGTTAATCCACAAGTTCGGGTCAACTGAAGCGCTACAGAGATCATTAGTCAGGGACACCCCCTTACTATATCTTACAAAAAAGTTATTTGTAGTGAGATTTAAAGTGAAATCATGACACGTAAGTTTATGCTACTCTTGGAAGTATTTTTTGTCACCGTTATTTTTCTGGACAGTTTCCTCCTTTTAATCAGCGTTCTGGTGCCAGTTAGACCCGGTTACCTTCAAAATGTAATGTGGTTTGATCTCTTCGCAAGCATTGTACTTTTTCTTGGCTATATAATTAATATGTGGAATAAAGACCCTAAAATTTATATCAAAAGAAATTGGAATGGTTTCATTGCCATAATTCCATTTTATTTCATCGGTTTGAACATTTTGGGCCTCGGCGGAGATTTGATCATCCTGAAAATCCTGAACTTCTTCAAGATCCTGGCCTTGATTATGGCCACAAGACAGGTAGGCAGAGCAGTGGACCAGTTTGTAGAAAAAAGCAGGCTGGTATATGGTTTCTCAATCTTTTTGGTGATTCTGTTGATCTGTTCTGTGGCCTTTTTCCTGGTTGAGAGAGGAGTTAACCCCCAAGTCACCAACTACGAAGACTCCCTCTGGTTCGTTATCCAGACCATAACCACCGTGGGGTACGGGGATGTCATCCCCTACACTCAAATTGGCAGGTTAATGGGTGTAATAGCTATGATAAGTGCCATTGGGGTCTCCAGTTTGGTAACTGCAGCAGCAACCTCATCTCTAATTGAATCCTTTAGAAAAGAAAGAGAAAAACTTACCAATAAAAGTCTGGAAAGAATAGAGATTATTGAGGATAAACTCGATGGTATAGACAAAAAAGTCGAAGGAATTCAAAAACTGGATAGATTAAGCCAGCAACTTGAAGAAATTAAAAAAGAAGTTGAAAAATTAAAGAAAAAAAATTAATAACATTTAAAATCAACCAAAATGAAAAAATTTGTAATTATAGTTAAGAGCATAACTTATTAGACTTATAGATCAAATAAATCATGGAATATCAGTTTGCATCTGCTTAAAATCACTTTTTCCACTGTTGTATTGAACACATAGTTTAAAAAGTTTTGCACTTGACTATAAATAAAATTAAATAAAACAATAACTTTAATTTTCAGGAAATTTATA
The DNA here is from genome assembly GCA_016874685.1 of Methanobacteriota archaeon. Classification (GTDB taxonomy): domain Archaea; phylum Methanobacteriota; class Methanobacteria; order Methanobacteriales; family Methanobacteriaceae; genus VGTM01. The sequence goes on along the minus strand of VGTM01000005.1, from coordinate 17,291 downwards.
ATAGAAAAGTGGAACATCTATTTAGCTTATCTGAAACATTGAAATAGAAATATTTATTAAAATTTAAATTCAGATTAAGTAACATGATAGATCAAAAAAATTTAGGTTCCGGAATAATATTAGCCACCATTTTTGTTTTTCTCTTAGCAGTTGGTGTAGTAAGTGCACATCAGCCTAGACTTGATATTGGTGCAGATGTTTCCATTGAAAATCCCATAATTGTGCAGAATCCTGAGATATCACAGGCCTTCTACGGGGAACTAAATGGAAAACCTGATTATTACAAGATAAGCTCTGATAAAACCTTCAAATTATACATTAACCTTCTTGTGCCAGCCAGCCCAGGGATCAGTGGTGATTTTGTATCAGCTGAAGTATTGGATGCAAACAAAACGCCTATTATATTTATTAACGGAACAAACGCCAGCTGGAAGCCATACTTTGAAGAATTTGGTGGAGATAACTATCTTAAAGGACCTGAAGTTAGACAAACGCTTGGACCCGGAACCTACTATATAAAGGTATTTAACGCAGAAAATCAAGGAAAATATTCCATTGCCATAGGTGAAATAGAATCATTCCCTGTTGATGAATCACTGAAAGCTCTGATTACATTACCACAGCTTAAAGAGAAGTTTTTCGGAAAACCAGTCTCAACACTGTTCTTAGAGTTCTTAGGTATAATTTTAGCCCTTGGATCCATAATGGCCCTGTTCGCAATGCTCATAAAATCCAGAAAGTCAGAGGAAATGACCCAGATAACAATTAAAGTCAGTGGAGCCCTTAAACCAGTAATATGGTTAGGAATCATTATAACAACAGTTGTATGGGCCTATGTAATGTATAAAGACCCATTAAACATACTAGGACTTGTTAACAGCCTGATACTGGCCATTCTGATAATCTTAAACTGGTATCTTGGTTCCAAGATGGTTAAAATGGAGTTTGGCAAGCTACCCATTAAGAGCATGGTGGTATTTGTAATCCTGTGGTGGATCTTTGTATTTGAATGCATAGCAGTAATTTAAGAAAATCTGAAAACAGCTATTGGATGAGAGTAGATAGGTGATTTAATGGACAAATTCGAGGAAATTTTCAACCAATTAATGGAGATGCTTGAGGAAGAGAAGAAGGAAAAGATCGAAGAGCTGGAGGGGGACTGTGTGTGTCCCATCTGTCCCAGCTACAACCAATGTGCTAAAGACTCTGATGAGAAGCTTTTCTGCATCATTGGGAAGAGTGAACCATGTATCACTAATGAAAGAGGATGTATGTGCCCTACATGTCCTTTAGCCGCGAAATTTGGTATTGGTGTAAAGTATAATTTCTACTGCACCCGTGGATCTGAGATAGAACACCGAAAGATGTGATCTGAAACTTAGTTATTTGTAAAAAGCTTTTTTTAATTTTATTTATTTTTTATCCTTTTATTCAAATTAAAAAAACTAAATAATCCACATTAACTTGATTTATTACAATCAATAACAAATCTGGACTCTAAATAAACTGAAATAAGATTCAAGCCATTCATAAAAAAAACTAATAAAAATTATTATAATAAATTAAACTAATTTTTTATCATCAAACAGCAACATAAAAAAAAGGTGCAAAAATGGATACAATAACTGGAATAATTGCTGTTTTTTGCCTGGGGGTATTGGAATTATGGATTGCAATTCCTGCAGGTTTAGCCTTGAAACTACCACCATTCATAATATTTGCTGCTTCTTCCCTAGGTGCTATTTCAGCAGCATTACTAGTTTCCATATTAGGTGAAAATATAAGGAACAGGTTCCTAAGTTGGCGTTATAAAGATGATAATGACATTAAAAGCGGAAGTATTTATAATATATGGTATAATATATGGGATAGATATGGTATAATTGGTTTAGGATTATTATCTCCATTACTATTTGGTGCTCCATTAGGTGCTGCAGTGGGAATTGCATTAGGAGCTCAAAAATGGCGATTAATGCTGTGGATGACCATAGGTATTCTACTGTGGAGTGCAGGACTAACAATTGCTGGATTTTTTGGGCTCATGAGTTTTGAAAGTTTAATGTGAGAAAAATAAACATATTACAACTACAACATATTTTGAGAATTTTATAAAAAAAAGATGAATATATAATATATATAAGTGTTTTATATGGAATCTCAATAGTTATTAATAGTTATCATTTTTCTAATTCAATTATAGAATTGATCGAAACATTTAATAGTATAAGAAGCTAATTGACTTCTAAAAGAGAACCTACTTATCTCAGTGATAAATAAAATAAAAATAAATAAGATAAATAAAATAACAAAAATGTGATATTAATTTTAAACTTTCATTTAAAAGCACAATTAACATGGGAATGGTATTTAAAGGTGTTACAATTGGATAAGATAAAAATAGCGATAATTGGTATGGGTAATTGTGCAAGTTCTCTAATCCAAGGAATCCATTATTATAAAGATAAGAATCTAGAAGATGCAATTGGGCTGATGCACTGGGATATTGGAGGGTATAAACCCAGTGACATAGAAGTTGTAGCTGCTGTGGACATAGATAAAAGAAAAGTAGGTAAAGATATAAGTGAAGCTATTTTTGCAAAACCTAACTGTACTCATGTTTTCTATAAAGATATACCTGAAACCGGAGTTAAAGTGGTCATGGGTAAGGTTTTAGATGGTGTTGCACCCCATATGGAAGAATATGATGATGATTATACTTTTGTGGTCTCAGATGAGGAAGAAGTAGATATAGTAAAGGTTATAAAAGATAGTGGGGCTGAAATTGTCTTAAACTATCTACCTGTAGGTTCAGATAAAGCTACAAGATTTTACGCTGAATGTGCACTGGAAGCAGGAGCAGGATTTATAAACAACATACCTGTTTTTATTGCAAGCACTCCTAAATGGGCTTCCCTATTCCAAGAGAAGGGCATACCCATAGTAGGAGATGATATTAAAGCCCAAATTGGTGCCACAATCACACACAGAACACTTGCTAATTTATTTAAGGAGAGAGGGGTAAAATTAGAGCGAACTTATCAGTTAAACACTGGCGGTAACACTGACTTCCTCAACATGCTTAATAGAAGCAGACTCGATTCCAAAAAAGAATCAAAAACAGAGGCTGTTCAATCAATTCTTGCAGAAAGACTGGAACCAGAGAATATCCATATCGGGCCAAGTGATTATGTTACCTGGCAGCAGGATAACAAGATCTGCTTTCTCCGCATGGAGGGTAAGACCTTTGGGGATGTGCCCATGAACATCGAGCTAAGGCTGAGTGTAGAAGACTCACCAAACTCTGCAGGCTGTGTGATAGACTCTATTAGATGCTGTAAACTTGCACTGGAGCGGGGAATAGGTGGCCCTCTTACTTCGATTTCTGCATACACAATGAAACATCCGCCAGAACAATTTACTGATGAGAAGGCAAGGGAAATGGTGGAGGAGTTTATTGATAAGCAGAGAGAAAGATAACTTTTTTTTGTAGCTTAAAAGTTTGAATTTAAAAAAATAAAAAAATAAAAGATTGATGTTCTATTTGAAATCAATTCGTTCTTCTTCTACCATCTTTTTCAGCATCTTCGTCGCGTCTAGATGTCTTACTTCTCTCGCTTTCTTTACACCTTCTAAATCCTTAAATCTCAGATCTAAATCTGCAACTAACTCTTCTTTTGGTATATCTGCGATTTCTGCAATCAACTTAGCGGCTATTTCTACGTGTTCATCGTTTAAATCCAATTTTTTGGCTCTTACCACAAAAGGATATAAAAACTCTTTACCGCAAGTCTTGGTAGAGTTCAAAATCAAGTTCACACATACCTCCCGAGCACAATTTACTGTTACCAACACCTTATTTGTCTCTTCGTTGCCTTTATAGCATACTCGTGTCCAAACCACATAGCAACCTGGCGGAAGTTCGACCTCTACATTATTTATTTTTGTTCCATCTGTAGGTTCTAATTTGATTCGTCTTTCACCCATATAATCATGCACCATGGGGTTCCATTTAGGATATTTTTTCTTTAACTTACGCAAAACCTTGGGATCCATATTCACGACAGGGACCCCGCTACACGTCTTTATAACCAGATCAGTCCTCCAGCAATCATCAATAAGATTGCAGTTTTCGTGTTTTAACCATATATTCAATTTTCCATAACTCATCTTTTCACCTCTATTTCAAATTTTTTTTGTTTTATTTCCTCTATTGAGGATCGTGACATCTTATTAGACATCAAGATTATTCCTTTCTCACGGTTCTCATCCATAATAATCATCTTCTCTGAAAGCTCTGGATAATTTGGACACGTTTTACGTAGATTTATGTAATAAATTAATAACAACGGAAATGCACTTACCTTAAATTCCAGTAATTCATAGAGGTTCATCGCATAGAAGAAACCAGTGTTTAATCAGTAAATAACATTTTATAGGAGTTTTATCAAATTTTCATGTTATGGACTTCATAATCTGGCAAAAAGATCCATTGTCAATATTGTGACTATGTTTATTTTTTCATATATTTATATATTATTATATTACAAAAGCAATATTGTTTGTACTGAACAATATTGTCCTGCGAAAAAAAATTAATTTCGAAAAAGATACAAAATAAGTTCAATAACTTTTTATTGATGAAATATATATCAAATATAAATTTTATCCATCCTTTTATCACCTTTAATAATTCAATTTAGTACTAAGATGTGATTAGATGAATTTAAACAAAAAATATACTAAAATTGAAGATCTTATATTACTTATACCTGCAATAGCAGCATTTTTACTAGTTCTAATCCCCACTCTAAAATATCCATGGCCTTTAGGTTGGGATATATTTTTCCACATTCATATGGCCAAAGTTTATGCTTATAACGGCCTGGTATTTGTAGATCCTCTACTTAATGCACCTACTGGGAAAGAAATAGTTTATCCTCCTTTATTTCATTTCTTACTTGCCTCTTTGGCCATTCTTCTTAAATCAGACTATTTTCAACTAGCCCGTTTCATGCAACCCTTTTTAGCCATGTCTGTTGTGTTATCAGTCTCATATGTTACAAAAAAACTGTATGGTTCAGTTGCTGGAATTTCTGCAGGATTTCTGATATTATCAAGCAGCGTGGCCCATAGATTTGTCCAAACTATACCTGAAAATCTGGCCTTGATACTTCTGCCTTTAGCTGTTTATTTTTTCTATCTTGCCCCCAAAAAAGAAGAATACAAGTATGCAGCAATATCTGGAGTAATATTAGGTTTCGTAGCTTTAATGCATCAAGCTGCTCCATTATGCTTATTCGGAACTATAACTGTATATACAGTATTTACAGGAATCCTACGTAGGAACATTAAAATTTTCAAAAGTTATGGCATTTTTATATTAGTAGGACTAGCTTTAGCCTCCATCTGGTGGGCACCCACAATCCTAAAAACTATAATGCCAAGTTCAGGGGTAGCTGGGTCAGCTTCAACTTCCATTCCACTTCCAAACAGATCCATGAGACTATCCACTTACCCCAAAACATTTGGTTATTTACTTTTAACATTTGCTACAATTGGAGGGATATTTTCATTAAAGAGAAGACTTAACAAGGATTTACTTGTTATTTTATGGGTATTGTCTATGTTACTGTTAAGCCAGGCACAATGGTTTGGATTAAACGTCATATCTTATCGGATGCTTGTTTATATATTGCTACCTTTATCTATTTTGGGTGGTTTCGGTTTAAGTTACATTTACAACTACCTAAAAGAATATAACAAACGTTCCTACACTGTAATTGGAACTGTAGTATTGTTAGCTGTTTTTACTCTGTCAACCTTTTATGGATTCTCAACTGTAACAAATCCAAAAATAGCCACTTTTGGGTCTGATACCAGATTCGGTTGGATTCAGATCGCTCCTCCCTCTTCTTCAGAGATAGATCTAGCAAATTGGTTCCAAAAAAATGGGAATAGGAAAAATGTAATGGCCATAACCAATTCCTACACTGGTATCTTTATATCAGCCTACTCAGATCAGCCTATGGCCTCTGTTTCTGAGAATTATCTAACTGAAAAAATCAATAAATCTCTCCTGATAAAGGATGGAATCGGTTATCTGGTATATGATAAAAGATTGGCATTTTCTTCCCCAAAAAGCCCCCCATTTATTAAAGCAGATGAGCAGCTTATATTTTATAATAAGGAAACTCAAATAATGGTACCAGATTATGCAAAAAAAGTTTACGAAAACCACGATTATATCATCTTTAAAATAACTTAAACAATTGAATTAACCGTATTTTAAGGCAATGCCTCTAATATACCCCAAAATCACCTAAAACAGTTAAAATTATCTAAATTTTTAAAATTAAAAGTCACATTATACTAAATTCAAATTTTCGATTTATTGGAAATTAAAATAACATAAACTTAAATTTTAATTCTTTCGTCCTGTAATACGAATGCTTTACCAACTGGTATAGTCCAATAAGGGATTTTAAGTTTTTTTTCAATATTTACAATTTCAGGTTTAATTGCCTGAATCTCCATATATTTGAAGGCGTCCAGTGACGTTTGAACCTCAAATTTATATAAGATATCCATTATCAGCTTGATCACTTTTAATCTTTCTTTAATCTGATCCATGTGCTGTGGATGCACCCATCTCCAGTTTCCCCTGAAACTACGATTTAAAATCCCATATGACGTTTCAAAATGTCCCCTGACGTTATCATACCATCTATTGAACTCTGAATGTGGAAATACAATTAGATAATCATCTGGACTGGACATTATGGGTATGTATACAAGAATATCGTCTTCTTTAAGTTTTATGATGCTCGACTTCATTTATGAAAACCCTATGTTTTCAACAATAATTTTATTTGCAATTTTATTCTTTTTTCTGTAAGTGTTCATCCAGAAAACTTTGATTTGAAATTTTATCAGGAAATGAATCTATTTTAAATTTTATAATTTCCATCATCCCCCTAAAACTAACCCAATCATCATAATCTAACCATTCGATCTATGTCTTCGGTCTTAGATATGAAAATGTCTATTTTCTCTATTTGATCCATTGTATCATAATACTGCTCTTCGAAACTTTTTAAAGGCATAACCAATATATGCATTTTTAAAGAATATTTTAGGATTATAGAGCAGTATTTTCGTTTTTTCGACTATTGCCAAGCTTGATCTCATTCAGACCCCCCTGCCAACTTAGCATAAACACTTAGATCATCTGATAATGTAATTTTTTAGCATGATAGAGCATCTGAAAAGTAACCATAAAATAATAAAAATCATGAGAAAATAGCTAATCAATATGAAACATTCTCTTTTTTCTCTTAATAGCAAAAAATAAATAATAAAAAGAAAAGTAAATAAATTCATTTTTAAGTCAATTAATGGATGTAGGAATTTAATTGTTTTTAATTTCTAAAATTTTTTTGTTTTTTACCAGACCTGGAAGATTAATGACTCTAAAGAGCAAATTTAGGAATGTTTATGACTTTCAAGTTTTTTGACTTTTTTGTAAATTTATCGAAACCGAACAGATATTAGAACCTGTAAAGCAAATTTTCCTCCAAGAATGGTCAAAGGATATAATCTAATGAGGATAATATATATGGCAGTTTAGACTATCTATATTGGGACATCCGCATAAAATTAACTAACTGAGAGGGTGATGATGAAAAATATAAAGATCATAGAAACAGCTCTTCGAGATGCACACCAATCTCTATTTGCAACTAGAATGAGAACCCGAGACATGTTGCCAATTGCTGAGGAAATGGATAAAGTTGGATTTTTTTCCATGGAGGTCTGGGGAGGGGCCACGTTCGATACTTGTATAAGATATTTGAACGAAGATCCCTGGGAAAGACTTGTGGAACTTAAAGAACACATAAAAAAGACCCCCCTGCAGATGCTACTTCGTGGACAAAACCTTGTAGGGTATAAGCATTATCCTGATGATATTGTGAGAAAATTTGTTGAAAAATCTTACGAAAATGGAGTAGATGTTTTCAGGATCTTTGATGCCCTCAATGATATAAGAAATATGCAATATGCCATTAAAGTAGCAAAAGAACAAGGTGCTCATGTTCAAGGGACAATAAGTTATACAATAAGTCCTGTTCACACTATAGAAAAATATGTGGAATTTGCAAAAAAATTAGAAGAATTAGAATGCGATTCTGTGACCATAAAGGATATGGCAGGTCTTATATCACCACATGATACATATGAACTTGTTAAAGCTCTAAAAGATGATACTGACCTTTTAGTAAACCTGCACTGCCACTGTACAAGTGGTATGACTCCTATGAGTTATTACGCAGCCTGTCAAGCAGGGGTTGATATACTGGACACTGCTATTTCACCCCTTTCATGGGGAGCATCTCAACCTCCTACTGAAAGTATAGTGGCTGCTCTTAAAGAAACTCCCTACGACACTGGCCTGGATCTGGAGCTTTTAACTCACATTAAGAAATATTTCGAGGAAATTCGTAGAAAATACAGTAGCATACTAGATCCAATTTCTGAACAAATTGATACTGACGTGTTAATTTATCAGATCCCTGGCGGAATGCTATCTAACCTGGTTTCTCAGCTCAAGGAACAGAATGCCTTGGATCGTTATGAAGATGTTTTAAATGAAATGCCTAAAGTTAGAAAAGAAATGGGTTATCCCCCTCTGGTAACACCTACCAGCCAAATTGTAGGTATTCAGGCAGTTATGAACGTTTTAGGTGGAGAAAGGTACAAAATGGTATCCAATGAAGTAAAAGATTACTTCAAAGGATTCTATGGTAAACCCCCAGCCCCTGTTGACGAAGAAATTGCTAAAAAAATCATAGGAGATGAAAAACCCATTGAAAGTCGGCCCGCCGACATCTTAGGACCACAATACGAAAGATACAAAAAAGAAGGAGAAGAAATGGGCATTATCAACAAAGAAGAGGATATCCTTACCTTCGCAATATATCCTGCTGTTGCCCCTAAATTCCTGAAGGGAGAAGCTGAAGAAGAATCACTGGAACCTCCAAAAGATACATCCACACCGGAAGCACCAGCTTCAGTTCCAACAGAATTTACAGTGGATGTTGACGGAGATGTTTTCGACGTTAAAGTCATTCCTACAGGTTATCTCGAGATAGAGAAAATGGAAGGTGTGAAAACTCCTGAAGGCCCAGTTGAAGGAGGTATTATCTCTACAATGCAGGGAATGATCCTTAAAATAAAGGTCAATAAAGGAGATAATGTAAATGAAGGAGACATCGTTGCAGTAATTGAAGCCATGAAAATGGAAAATGATATTCACGCCGCCCAATCTGGAACCGTAGAGGAAATATTCACCGCTGAAGGAGATACAGTCAATGCTGGTGATACATTGATGGTTATAAAATAAAAATCTTATAAGTGTTGAAATTATAAAAAAAATAACCAATGAAATCAATTATTTTCTTATTTTAATTATTTTTTAAAAACTTGTTATAGGTTAACTAGATAATCTGTTTTATCATGGATCTCTGCATCTCTAAACGCTCTTTTACGCCTCATACACGATTCACATACACCACAATGTTCTTTTTCACCCTTATAACAGGAATAAGTTAAATTTAAAGGGGCTTTTATTTCTTCACCTAGTTCTACAATATTCATTTTATTCATATTTATAATGGGAGCTTCGATCTCAATATCATCAAAAGTGCCTATCCTTAAAACCTGGTTAAATGCCTCTAAAAATTCTTTGGAGTTATCAGGAAATGTAGTTGCTTCTTCAAGGTCCCATCCCACAATTATCTTTTTTGCACCCTCCGCTTCAGCGAAAGATGTTGCTATAGCAGTAAATACAATATTTCTACCTGGAACCCATACTTTCCTGGCCGTTTCGTCACATATTTTTTTATCATCAAGTTGATCAATTTCAAGGAGCGGAATATCCTTATCTGATGTTAAAGCCGATTCTCCGAGTTTTGAAAGCCATGGAAGTTCAATAACAGTATGTTCAATTCCTAAACTTTCACAAATGGCTTTAGATGATTTTATTTCCATTTCAGCACTTCGCTGACCATAATCAAAAGTTAAAGCATGTACATTGTATTTATCCTTAAAAAATGAAGTAGCTACAGTGGAATCCAATCCACCAGAAAGAACAGCTATTGCTTTTTTTTTACCTAATCTACTCATTTTAACACACATAAATCATTTATAAATTTAAATAAATTAAATAAATAAGAAATCCATGAAAATAACTTTGAGTACTCAGAGTCATAAATCAATTTCTAAATTTCTTGAAGGTCTCATTCGCCTTTTTTATAACATCTTTTAGGGGAATATTCAACTCTTTAGATATCTTCTTTGCATCTTCATACTCTGGAGTGGCACTTATGACCTCATTTTCAATCATTCCAACTTTAATCCTTATATTCTTCTCTATTCCCATCAGATCGACCTTTATTGGAACTATTTTTCTCTCAACGATATTTCTATGAACATATGGCATTACTCTAACCCCAAGGGTTCCAGTTTCTCTTATAACAGCCTCCGCCAGAATATTACAATCATTAGGCGTGGTTATAACCCTTAAAAGATGGCCAGGTCTATTTTTTTTCATAAAAGCTGGGATTAATGTAACATCGAGAGCTCCTTTATCCATAAGTCTTTCAAATAAATGTCCAAGAACCTCTCCAGTCACATTATCAATATTGGTTTCAATAATTGACACCTTATCTGTTGGAACAGTTGAATCACCGATTAATACTCTTAAAACATTTGAAATGTCCAGATCCAGTTTACCTGCCCCATAACCGATTTTTCTATTTGTAATAAGAGGATAAAAATCACAGAACTCATCCACCATATTTACATACAGTGCTGCCCCAGTAGGTGTTGTAAGCTCATAGTCAACAGGACCACCAAATACAGGGACTCCCCTTAAAATTTCCAGAGTTGCAGGTGCTGGAACACTTAACCTACCGTGCATAGTTTCTACTCTACCACCACCCAGTGCAACTGGCATTCCATAAACCTTTTTACCATCTAATCCGAGTTCATAAAAACAATATGCTGCACCAAACACATCAGCAACTGCATCCGCAGCTCCAACTTCGTGAAAATGGATTTTATCAAGAGATATACCATGAACCTTTGATTCTGCCTCTGCAATGGTATTGAACACTTTTTTTGAAAATTGTAAGATATCTGTGGTTATAATTTCATTTTCTATTTTATTTAATTTGTCAATGAGCTCTGTATAAAGAACTGGTTCCTTATCTTTACATTTAACATCCACTAATGTGGCAGCAATACCAGATCTCCCCACATTTTTTATCTCCACAGAAATGTCACCAAAATTTGAGGCGCTCTGTTCCATAATATCGATTAATGCATCTGGATCAACTCCCAGATCTAGGAGTGCACCTACCACCATGTTTCCTGCAATTCCAGAATTTTGAGCGTCTAAAATGACCACCATACTATCACAGAAATAATATCTTTAATATCTTTTGCCTTTTTTATATATTTATTAACAAATATGATATATTCGTCAAGTTTTTTTTGGATTTTTTTAAATATATATCCATCAGAAGTCTCTAAACATTGCCAGAATAAAAAAACCAGAATAAAATAGAGCAAAAATGAAATTAATCTTATTTTTCAAAAGATTAGATAATATATTAAAAACGCCAGTTATATCCTTATCTCCTTTTGGGAATGTTAACCACATGGAAATTGTAGAATCTTGTAAATCCACAATCCCTGCACTTTATCTTCATCTTATATCTATCAATTATTATACTATGAATGGTAGCATCTTTACAATGAGCGCATCTGGCAGCTTTATTCAGTTTCCAAGGTTTAATCTCCATATTATCACCTTCTCATCTTTCTGGTCTTTCAACCCCTTTTATTAGATAGTATCTTGCAGCTCCACAGTTTGTACACCATATTTTAGCTTTATTTACATCGACTCTTATTCTCTGGACTGCGTTTTCACCACAATAAAAGCAAGGTACTTCCTTCTCAAGCAACCAAACATCTACTTCCTCTTCTACTTCTTCCTCATTTCCATAATTCACAATTATTTTTCGAATCGGAACTTCAAGAATTGTGAACTTATCTTTTTTTAATGTTTCGCTGATCAATTTTTCGATTTCTTCTGCCTTTTCCTCTTCCACCACACTGCATATAAGCACAGCATCGGTAGCATAATCTCTAATCAAGCCAATTGCTGATTCAGGTTCTTCTTTTATTACGAAACCTTTCCAATCCTGTGGAGACATACCCTTGTATTCTAAGATGTAAAATCCTGTTATTCCTGCCTCTGTCATTGCATTCATGGCTTTTCCCAAATTTTCAGTCTCAACAAAGACTCTTAAATGAACTTTCATTCCACCACCTACTAGATATATCAAATATATTCATCTATATCATTATAATATTATTGGTGATGGAATGGAAATAAAAATCTGTGTAGATGATGCTGTTGTTAAAACAGACCATGATACGCTCATAATTCAAAGAGATCAAGGATTTTTATCACTTAACAATTGTATTCTGGGTAGTGGTTTTAGTAAGGTTAAATCCATAATAAACCATTCAATATCAAAAAAAAAGGAGCTTACGAAACTTGAATCTGAAAGATACATCAATGATCTTTTAGAAAAAAAAGGTGCTTTTAATCCAGCAGCCTTAATGTTCACCAATGCTGATTTAACTAAAATTGCCGCTGTAACCCAGGATAAGGTAACTGCAATAGTTATTGCTGACATTCTAGACATTCCAAATTCATCGAAAGCAAGAGTAAACGTTAACGAAAGATTAAATAAAATAAATAATCAAGTTAGAGGGTCCATAAATACCATAGTGGTGGTAAATGAAAATTTGACCCCTAAAACTCTTTTAAATGCATTTGAAACTGTAACAGCAGTAAAATCAGAGGTTTTTTGGAATTTAGATATTAGAAATCCACAATCTGGAGATTCACTGACCAATACATTTAATGACTCAACAATAATAGCCTGTATCCCTGAAAAACTTGAATATAATGGAAATAATGCAGAAATCCAAGAATCAGTGGGGAAATGTGTAAGAGAAGCAACATCAGATGCCATCAAAAACAATGGATATAAAATCACAATCCTAGATTTTATAGAGAGTTTAGGAGTTAAAATAGAAGATCTTGTAGATGCAGGTATGGAACTTTGCGTTGGTGTTGAAATAAATGAATATCTAAATGAAAAACTTAAAAATGAGATATTAAAGGCATTAAAAGACATAAACGTAATCTCATTTATTATAGCCGGAGCAAGGCTGGAAGAGGATTATGCAAAAGAAAGAATCCACGGTATAAATGTTTCCGATGATCCTGCATTTTTGTATGCTGACGAGGTCATGGGTATGGCAATAGCCAATCAAATTGCAGGTACAAAAGCTATATTCAATTTTAAAAGATATGATGAGGCAAAACCTGGAATAATAGGTGAATTGGGCCCTATACTTGATGATATCTTTGCTGGGATTGTTGCAGGGTGCATGTCAAAAATCTTTGAGGAACAATCATGTTAGAACCTAAAAGACATGAAAGGTGGAGGTATATAGTAGTAAGGATCCTTGGTCTTCTATCGTTTTCCACTATCTTACCACTAAATATCCACACAACAATTGAGGAAATTGCAAGTTTCACCTACCTCTGGCCTTTAATTGGTGGATTAATTGGAGTATTTGTGGGTGGAGTTGGTTTTCTATTTTTAGAAATAATCCATCTACCTCAACTTGTGGTTTCAGCAGTGATATACAGTTTTGCTATTTCATTTACTGGTTTTCATCATTTGGATGGTTTAATAGACTTTGGCGATGGAATCATGGCCCATGGGGATCCCAAACGAAAGATTGATGTTATGAGAGATTCAAGAATCGGGACTGGTGGCATATCACTTTTTTTTATTGTGGCAATAATCACCCTCACATCCATTAACTCTATTCCATCTAACCTACTATTTTACATCCTTTTTGTCTCTGAAATAGCTGCAAAGACAGGTATTCTCTCTTGCTGTACAGTTTCCATGCCATTATCAGATGGAACAGGCAGATTTTTCATCAAATCAATGAACATGAAAATAATGGTAGTTTCTCTGATTATAACATTTATTTTAGGATTCCTAGCCATTAATGTAGTTGGAATACTTGGAATAACTGGGGGTGTGATTGGAGGAATTTTAACTGCAACCATAGCCAGGAGGAACTTTAGGAGTGCGACTGGAGATGTTCTGGGTGCTTCAAATGAAATATCTAGAATGGTATCGTTATTGATAATGATAGCAAGCGTGGTATCATGGAAGTTAATGTTTTAAGGTTAGATCATCGCAAGAGAAGAGATGCACGACTAACAACCCACGTATGTCTAACTGCAAGGGCTTTTGGAGCATCTAAAATCATTTTAAGCGGGGAGAAAGACAAAAAACTCATGGAGAACATCGAAGATGTGGTGAAAAGATGGGGTGGATTATTTAAAGTCGTATACAGGAAAAACTGGGAAAATACGATTGAGGAATGGAAAAAATCCGGCGGAGAAGTAATACATCTTACCATGTATGGTTCACCAGTGCAGGAAGTTGTGGATGAAATAAGGAATTCCAATAGGAAGAGGAACAAACTCGTAATCGTAGGTGGATCAAGAGTTCCCACAAAAGTCTACAAAATGGCTGACTGGAATGTTTCAGTGACTTCACAACCCCACTCAGAGGTTTCAGCACTTGCCTTATTTTTACATTTGTTATTTGAAGCTAAGGAACTTAAACTTGAATTTGAAGGGGGTAAACTAGAGGTATTGCCATCACCCAACGGAAAAATAGTTAAGTCAAAAAAATTGGGAGACAATATCAGAAAAGGTTAAAGGAAACATAGATCCTTCTCTTTTAGTATTTTTAATTAATTTTCATGTTTTTGAGTATAGTTTAATATAGATCACTGATCACTTATAATATGAATAATGATAATCATATCGAAAATAAGGAGATTTAAACAATAAGGAAAAAGAAGGATTTGAATGCCAAAGAAAAAAATCTTAATTGTGGAAGATGATGGCCTAGAATCAATGGATCTCCAGGAGAAATTGCAATTATGGAAGTACGAAGTCCCCGCAATTGCTAACTCTGGAGAAAAAGCTATAGAAGATGCATTAGAGACAAAACCGGATTTAATTTTGATGGATATTTTGCTTAAAGGCGAGATAGATGGTATAGAAGCTGCCGAAAAAATCAAAGATCTCGAGATTCCTCTTGTATACATTACTGCCTACAGCGATGATAAAATACTGAAACGTGCCAGTTCGACCAAGCCTTATAACTACGTTCTGAAACCATTTGATGAGAGAGAATTAAAATTTACCATTGAAATGGCCCTTCACAGGCATGAAATGGAGAGAAAGTTAAAGGAAAGTGAGAAAAGTCTGCGCTTGATAACAGATAACATGCTGGACATGGTTGGTTGGTTGGATTTAGAGGGAATTTTCCGATATGTCAGTCCATCAGCCAAATTAGTTATTGGATGTGAGCGTGAAGATATTTTAGGTAAATCTGCTTTTGATTTTATACATGATGATGATTTAGAAGAAGTTAAACAAAATTTTCAAAAAGTTATTAGCACTTTATCACCTGTGAGGTTACCGTTTCGTTGTAAACATGGTGATGGACATTATATTTGGATAGAAACAGTTAATAATCCCTTTTTTGATGATGGTCAACTTAAAGGAATTGTATTCAGTGCCCATGACATCACTGATCGTAAAAAGATGGAAAAAGCTATAAAAGACTCTGGGGAAAGATACAAAACTCTGGTGAAAACCCTTCCAGATGCTATAACTACAACCGATTTAGACGGGAACATCATCTATGCATCTCCAAGAACAGTTAAACTACTTGGTTATAAAAATTCCAAAGAATTAGTTGGAAAAAGCGTTTTTGAACTTTTAGCTCCTGAGGATCATAAAGCGCTTGAAAACGCTATTAAGGAAGGATCTATAAAAAATTTGGAACAAAAGTTTATTAAAAAAGATGGAAGTAGCTTTATTGGTGAATTAAATGCATCCTTGATTAAAGATTCCGATGGAAACCCAGTAGCATTTATTGGTACCACAAGGGATATTACCCAGCGCAAAAAGGCTGAAAAAGAACTTTGGAAGTCTAAAGACTTACTGGAAAAGACATTTAAAAGCTTAAAAGACGCTGTATTCATCATTGATACTAAGACCGTGAAAATCATAGATTGCAACCCTGCAGCTTCAACGATATTTGGTTACAGCTATGACGAAATGCTGGGCAGGACAACCACCTTCCTTCATGTTGATAAGGCTGCGCTTGAAGAATTTAGGAAGCATCTAAATTATGCTGTGAAAGATAAGGGCTATTTGTCCTCATATGAGTTTCGGATGAAACGCAAAGATGGAAGCATCTTCCCCATTGAGCATTCTATGATGCCACTTGAAGACTGTGATGGTAAGCGCATGGGCTGGGTGAGCGTGGTGCGTGATATAAGCCATCGCAAAAAAATGGAAGAAAAAATCAAAGCATCACTTAAAGAAAAAGAGTTGTTATTGCAAGAAATTCATCACAGAACCAAAAACAATCTAATGATCATCTCAAGTCTGCTAAACCTTCAATCTAAATATATAAAGGATGAAAAAACACTTAATATCTTCAGAGAAAGCCAGAACCGTGCAAAATCAATGGCACTAATTCATGAGAAATTTTATGGATCCGAAGATTTAGGAAAAATTGATTTTGGTGAATATATACGAAATCTGGCCGCTGAACTGTTCCATTCCTATGCATTGGATCCAAAAATTAAACTGAACTTGAATGTTGAAGATATCAAACTGGATATAAATACAGCAGTCCCAATGGGTTTGATCGTGAACGAACTCATATCAAACTGTATGAAACATGCATTCCCAGATGAAAGGGAAGGTGAGATAAAGATATATTTACGTGCATTTGGTGAAAAACTCATGTTGACTGTAAGTGATAATGGTATCGGCTTTCCAGAAGGTCTGGACTATAAAAAAACAGAATCGTTAGGTTTACAATTGGTACAGAATTTAGTAAAACAAATTGAAGGTAAAATAGAATTTGAAAGAAGCCCTGAAACAACATTCAAGATTATTTTTGAAGAATTGAAATGTAATGATAGATGATAATGTCTTTTCAAAAGAAGCAATAATTCGTGTGCAAGTAAGATAAGAAATTCAAGAGTAATATCAAAAAAATAATTCAAAAAAAAAAAAAAATTAAACAAAA
>VGTM01000004.1 GCA_016874685.1 Methanobacteriota archaeon | reverse complement strand
GCTATCTCAAGAGGTTTATCCATTTCCTCTGCCTTCTGGTGGTATGTGTAGAGATGTCGTGGGACCAGTCTGGCTGTGAGCCTATTTTTACCTAGTACCAGCATTCTGTGGATGGATGCATTTGGGATGTTGGTTTCAGGGTCTTTGGCTATTATAACTCCTGCAGTTATGTAGGGTCCTGCATCCCTCTGATAGTAGGTTAATATGGGAAATTCGCTTAAATCTGGTTTCTTTGAAATTTCATAATTATCCCTGATTTTTTCGATTTTTACTATTTCTCGAGGATTTTCTGTTGCATTTATCATTCGTTTGTTAATATCCCCTATGTTGGATGAAATGCTGCGTGCTATTTTTTCTCGACTGTTGCAGATACCAGATACGATTTTCATGTCATGTCCTTCAATATTTTCAAATATAACAGTCTTTTTATCATGCTCTTTCAGGATTTTTGCAGCCTCGTATTTGGTTGAAACTTCTTGCTGGATTTTTACAACCTCAAATTCTTCTTCAAGGATTTTTAGAAAACCTCTCATAGAATCACCCAAAATAACTTAAAGATATTGTAATAATTTTATTAGTATTTTTTTGGTTCTTTAGCTGATTAGTTGTTTTTTATGGAATAAATTCGATTAAATCTATTTAAGTCCAATAATCCAGAATATAATCTGGATATTTATTGAAGACGGTTTATATTGCTTTTGAAACTTAAAATATTTTCCATTATATTTTTATCTCCAATTCCAAGCATCTCTGAAGCTAAGAAAGCCGCATTTCCACCATTCCCTATTCCCACTGTTGCAACAGGAACTCCAGGAGGCATATTCACCATTGAAAAGAGTGCGTCTATCCCTTCAAGATGTATTGGACATGGAACACCTATAACTGGTTTTTCAGTTTTTGCAACTATTGCGCCAGTTACATGGGCAGATAAGCCTGTTATGGCTATAAACAAATCAACATCTTCTGTATTCTTTAGATAATTTTCAAACTTTTCAGGATATCTTATAGGAGATATAACGTTGAGATCGTAGGATATTTGCATTTTATCAAGAAAATTGGTGGTTTTTTTTGCAATTTTCATGTCAGAGTAGCTTCCTGCAATTACAGATATTGATGGAGAGTTTTTCTTATAAGACTCATCTTTACCAGATTCAAACTTTTTAGTTTTGTATAATTCTTTATTCTTTGATTCTGTTTTAGATTCATTTTTTTGGACATTTAAAGATATAGGGGAGTAATAATTTCCATCAAGCTTTTTTAGAATTTTTTCTTCATCTTTTTGCACTTTATCAAAAAAATCTGTCCTTAATGTGGAAACTTTTTTTCTTACTTTCCTATCATGGATCCCTATTATCTGGGAAGCCAGTAAAGCCCCGTTTTCACCACGATCTATTCCTACTGTAGCAACAGGAGCTCCAAATGGCATCTGGACAGATGCAAACAATGCATCCAGCCCGCCGAGTTTAACATCCACTGGAACCCCCACAACAGGTTTATATGTATTAGCGGCCATGATACCTGGAAGATGTGCTGAAAGCCCTGCAATCCCCAAAAAAACATCAACACCACTTTCAGTGCATTCTATCATAATATTTTTAACTTTTTCATGTGTTCTGTGTGCTGAGGCAACTTTAAGATCATAAGATATTCCAAGATTCTCTAAAACTTCTGTCGCTTTCTCTGCTATCTTAAAATCTGATGCACTGCCCAGTAATATCATAACATTCGGTTTCATTTTTTAGCTTCCGTCTTTTTTGCCTTTATTTAATCTATATTAAGATGGAATGTTAATAAAGTTTTTTAAAGATACCCACCAGATCAATTAAATTCAATATAATAGGTAGTAATATATTTGTAAGTGTAGTGTGTAAGTAGATAGGAAAGAAATTTTGAGGTGTACCTAGTGTCATGGATTATTTTAATCTTTATCCTACTTTTGGTATCCATTAAAAACAGAAATTTAAGCAATAATAGAAAAGTTTCTGTGATCATCCCAGCCTACAATGAATCTGAAACTGTAGGAGATGTTGTAAAAGTTGTAAAAACTTTAAATTATGTTGATGAGGTAATAGTTGTGGATGATGGATCTGAAGATGACTCCGCAAATATTGCGAAAGATGCAGGAGCAACCGTAATAAAACATTCCGAAAATAAAGGGAAAGGTGCTGCTTTAAGAACCGGGTTTAAAAAATCGACTGGAGATATTGTTGCATTCATAGATGCAGATATAAACAATTTAACCTCAAAACAAGCTGACCAAATTATAAAACCAATATTGGAAGGAAAGGCAGATGTGACTAAAACCAAGTTTAAAAGAAAAGCTGGTCGAGTAACTGAATTAACTGCAAAACCTCTCCTAAACTTCTTTTTCCCAGAATTAAAATTTGAACAACCTCTAAGTGGGCAATTCGCTGCAAAAAGAGCTTTTTTGGATAGTATAAAATTTGAAGATGACTATGGAGTTGATGTAGGAATTGTTCTAGACGCTGATGTTAAGGGAATGAAGGTAAATGAAGTTGATATTGGGAAAATTGATCATAAATTATCTTCCTTAAAAGAACTGAATATAGTTGCTTATGAAGTTGCAAGAACAATTGTAGATAGGGCTATGGAGTATGGTAGAGTTACAATGATGGATGCCTTGGGTAACTATATAAGAATGTGTATTCTAGGGCTATCTCTTGCGTCTTTTGGTTTTTTTAGTTTATTTTTCATTAAGTTCATCCCACCAACAATTAGCATGATAATTTCTGTCATAGGAATTATTATGGCAGTTTATTATATAATTTTACTCATTAAAAGGTCGTTAAATGTATTTTTAAGGTCCGATGGAAGGTCTCGAAATATAAGATCATTTTTATATATGCACTTTCCTATCATTGTTTCTTCTTTGATATTGATGGCAATGCTTGCAACACTTTTAGGTTCTGTTCATGTTGATGAGGGAAAAATATCCATTGAACTCTCTTCAAGGAACTTAATATACTGGACAGAGCCCAAAGAAAACAGAAGCTTTGATGTAAGGGGTCCTTACACTGTAGACAGTGCGTTAGAAAATGAAAATAACAGCTTAAGGGTTCCAAAAGCTGCTATGGATTCTTTATTGCTTAATTATGGTGATTCTATATATATTAACTCTACAAAATATGATCTAAATGAAACAAGACCTGGAGAGGAAAATATATTGAGAATACCTGCAGATGCGAGGATTAATTTAGGTTTAAACATAGCTGATGTCATAGCAGATAGTAACATCCGGAATGTGTTTAAAGATCTGTACGCTGAAAAAATTCTGTCTTTAGAAGGAGATATCAAAAACAATCTGACCTTAAAAGAAGGAATATTTATAAAAACAGTTAATGAAAACGGTAGAATAATAAACATTTATGTTGATGGTAAAAAAGTTACTTCAACCACCGGAATCCTAAAAAATGGTCAATACAGCATTTATGTAAATGGTATAAAGTACAAAACCATTGAAATCAATGAAAAAAATGTAAATGCCAGTTATTTTGTATATTGGGGAAAATATGTTATAAAAATAGAAATTGGAAATGAATCAAAAACTGATGTGGAATTTGCACCTTCTGGTGAAGGTAAATTTTTAAATTTTATTTTTCCAAGTAATTCCTCAAAATAACTTCCAATTACTTTATAATTACTTTATATTACGGATTTATATCAGAAAGATTAACATCAGTAATAAACTTTCACTGCTTCTTTTATATCATCATAAAGCCCTAAAGCTGCAAGAGCTCCTATCTTTCCCCTGGATCCTGTAACTTCAATAAGCTCTATGCCTACTTCCTCTGCAACCTTTTCTGCTTCTTCTACAGTTATCATAGATTTCTTAGCATCCTCTGCATATGATCTGAGTTTTTTCGGGACAATGATACCTTCCATTATTGCTATGGCAGTTTTATTAGAAAGAGTAGATTTTTCAAGCATTTTAAAGGTTTTTTCTACAAGTTTTTGTCTTTCATCGGGTTTTACAGCGAATACCAATGCTACAGCCACACAATTCTGTGTTTTATTTGGATTGTGAGGGTATAGTTGTACTATAACGTGGTCTATAAATTCAAACCCCATATTACTTAATTCGAACCCTATATTGTTCGCAAGAGTCCATGTAGCTCCTTCTTCTTTTGTGTCAGTATCATCTATTCCAATAACCACTTTCTGTAACTTCTCTGTTACCACAGCAGCCTTCCCCAATTTAGAACCGCCGCCTACATCATAAAGCTCCACTCTTTTTACTCCCTCTGCCATTCCCCTACACATGGCGGCTCCGACACCTGCTCCTGCCAGTCCCGCATGAACAATTTTTACTTCATTTCCTTCAACAGAAACTTCCTCGATTCCTGCGGCAGCAAAGCTTGGTTTTAAATTTAAATCCGTTCTACCAACCTTCACAATGTATCTGTGTCTATTTCCATCCCTTTTTGAATCCAGAACCAGATCACTTGATCTTTTGTATTGATAGACCATCCATTCAGCTCCACTAATACAGGGATGGTATTCAACGATTTCAACTAGGTCCCCATCGACCATAGTTAAAACCTTTTTGTAAGGGGTTATCCATGGATCTTTGAATTTCTTTTTTAAATCATCAGGTGTTAATATTTCCATTGGATAATCTCCATAAAGATGATTTTATGTTTAATTAGATTTAGTAGATTTTTTAAATTTATTTTTACTTTATCTTCTATTGAAGTTTTGATTATTTATTGTTATGTAACGCCTAAGATTATGTTCAGTGCCATGAAAATCAATCTGAAATATTTCCAAATAGTTTCACATTTTCTTGTTATATGACTCAATTAATACTGCTCCTTTTGAAAGTTCATGAAAATTATGCTAAGGCGCTCAAAACATTTTTAATTGATTTTTTGTAAACCAATTTTTTTTTAGAGTTTTGCTCTTAATATTATCTTCTGCAAACAATTTTGTTCGATGCAGCCAATATTGTCCCAGTTAATATTATATACCAGAAATATATTAACTAAAATTACATAATAATATAGGAGGTGATAATATGAAGGTAATAATAACGATCATGCTGGTGGCTTTGATCATTGGAATAACACCGGCATGTGCCGTGGCAACCTCTGCCGGACTCCAAACAGCTGATCCGATGGCAGTTAAGGGAAAAGGCGTTGAAGCTGAGGCTGCATCTGAATTAACAGAACAATCACAAACTGAGCAAAACACCACAACAAATAATGAAACATTGAATACAACAACAGAAGCAACTAATCCAACTAATACGGGGACATCAACTACAACAACTGACTCATCCACAATAACGACAGAATCATCTGCAACAACATCGATAGAAACTTCCCCGATAACCGAAACCGGCCAAATTATGGAAAACATAGAAACCACTGACAATCAAACCACAAGTGACATCATTCCAGACTTAAACACTACTGGAATTGTAATGCAGACCACTAACTACACATGCGGACCTGCAGCCCTTGCAACAGTTCTAAATAACATGGGAATCAATGCAACAGAACAGGAACTTGCCAATCTTGCCGGAACAGATGAGAACGGTACAACAATGTATGGACTAGCAGAGGCAGCAAAAACGAAAGGTTTAAATGCAGTTGGTATGAAGTTATCAGTAGATGATCTTAAACCCAACAACATAGTGTTCATAACAGTGGATGGTGGACCACACTACAGTGTTGTGCGGGAAGTAACCGAAAACAGCGTTCTGCTTGCAGACCCATCCCTCGGAAACATCGAAATAAGCAAAGAGAAGTTCTCTGAAGTTTACAGTGGGAATGCACTGGTTATAACTGATCCAAACGCGCCAGCACGGGAAGTGGGTAATTTAACACAAGTTAATGGAACTACAGAACAAACAAGCAATGGAGCAGACACAAATTCAACCAGTGTGCAAGCAGATAACAGTAAAACTTTGACAATCGAAGATATGCAAAGTATTAAGGGTAGAGTGATATGGATAGTTGTTGCAATAATAGTCATATATGTTGTCGCTATTGTTGCCTATGCTTATATTAAAGGAGAGCGGAATAAAGCTGCAGAGGCAGAGTGGAACAAAACTCATAATCAGAAACCGAGAAAAGCAGTGCTTAAGAAAAGAGGACGATAAAGTCACGTAGAAGAAAATCTAATCTTTGGAAGTTATGAAGTGAATTAGAAATGGGTGCGGATAAATCAGAAAAATAGGGAATTCTATGAAATACAAAATATTTCTACCTAGGAAAAAAGTAGGGGTAGCGCTCCTTCTTTTTACTTTTTTTGTTATAATCATAACATGGATTATAACACAATTAAATGGGAGTATAACATCTAATTTTCTTGCACATCGCTATGTAGAACATTTCTTGGGGTTAAACCCTCCTAATTTATCTACTTTACATTCATTGTTCGGGATACCCATATCAAAATATTTTTCATTTGTTTTTTCAGATTTAAAAAATTGTGTTTGGGGAATGATAGTTCCTTTTGGCTTTTTAGTTATTCTGTTTAGTTATTCATTGAACATAATTTCTGTAGTGGATTCATTGAACGTAATTTCTACTGGAAGTAATATTTTTAGTTTAAATCCCTGGGGAATAATTTTAAATGTGTATTATCTCTACATTTACGCTTTATCAATTGATACCGGATTTTATATAACTTTAAAAACAGTAAAAAGAGATAAACAGGGATTAAAAGACGAATTTGGTTTATTTATTTACCGTTTCTTCTTTTTATTTGTTTTAATAATAACGTTTGAAGGTTTATGGTGGTGTTTTGGTTGAGAAAGTTTTTTAAACGTTTTATCCCATCAAAGACGACTATTTTAGTTGCGGTCTCTGGTTTTATAAGTGGGTTCCTTATTTCCTTTATCATTCCGCAACAAGTTTTTGAATTGGATTTTGTGAAGACATTTTTTTCAGAAATTGAGCCATCTTCACTTCCTGATGACTTTATGTTATTATATAACTTTTTCTTAAATAATTTACTAGTCTCTGCAATTTTCTTTTTCGGGGGCATTTTGGTGATTATACCTTTAGTTTATCTTTTTATGAATATATTTCCTTTAGGGATGATTACATATGCTGGACTCTATAAATATGGATTGATTAAATCGTTGGTGTTATTGTTGGGCACTTTAAACTTTTATCCTGAATTTTTAGCCTTAATGTTAGCTGCAGATAGCGGTAACCGTATAGCTAAAAAATCATTTTATGTTATTAAAAAAGACCGGCGAAATTTCTTTCTGCGATGGGATCTCCCTCCAGAAATAGAAGAAGTACTTGTTCATGAATTTGTAAATGCATTCTCCAGAATAATCCTTCTTTTATTGATAGCAGCGATTTTAGAAACTTTTTGGGATCCATTCTGGACGAATTATTGGATAAATCATATATTATAAGGGCATTTTCCAATTGTATATAACTAGTTGAGGAATAGTATGAATAAAAAAATGTATCTTTCAATCATTTTTTTAGTTTTGTTTTCACTTTTTATAACTTCAAGCATATCTTATGCTGAAGATAGAAGTTATTCCATCCCTTATGTCAACATAGACCTGTTTTTACAGGAGAATGGTATTTTGCATGTTAAAGAAAAGATTCATTACCATTTTTCAGGAACTTATAACGGAGTTTACAGGGATATTCCACTGAAAAGTTATGAAAGGTTGGAAAATCTGAAAATATATGCAGAAGGTGCTTATTCTACCTATGAAGTCAGTGATTATGATGATAAGAAATCTATTAAAATATATTTGTACTCCGATCCAGGTAAATTGACTCCTATTTCAGATAGAGATGTTGATGTGATTATTGAATATGATTTTTTACATGTGATTACTTTCTATAACGATGTTGCTGAGCTTCAGTACAAGCTATGGGGTGAGGATTGGGAAGTTGATGTAGGTAAGGTGAATGCAAATATTCACCCTAAATCTAAAGAGGGTGTGAAGTACTGGCTTAATCCGCACTATTTTTCTGAAAATTCGGCTTGGCATAACCAGACATTGCAGATAACCAGTAAACCCATCAAATCTGGGCAGTGGTTTGAATTGAGGATGGTTATACCTAAAAACCAGTTTATTGCTACTGATAATGGAAATGTGGTTGGAGTAAATGGTTTAAATGATATAGAGAAGATCCAGAAGGATTATGAGTATGAATTAAACTTTAAAACTGCTATTTATTTACTGCTAACCATATTGATATTATTAAGCATTGCCTATCCCCTTTTCGTTTATTACAGGTTATTAGGAAGCCCAAAAATTACATATGATGCTGGAAATGAAGGAGAAATACCTAAAGATGATCCTCCCGCACTTATTAACGCCCTATTCGGGCCTGGATTTTCAAAGCAAATCGGGGAACCGGACATTAACGGATTTATCGCTACCATACTGGATTTAGTAGACAGGGATTACTTAACTTTGTTTGGACATCACCTAAATGATATGGAAAAAAAGCCTAAATGTTTCATATCACTTAAAATTAACCGAAGAAAAAAAAGTTCAGGTCTTAAAAGATTTGAGCTGGATGTTTTAGAATTTTTAAAGAAATTTGAAAGAAACAACATAGTACCTCTTACTAAACTTAAGGAAAAAATTGAAGATAATCCTAATTTACTCAGAAAAACATTCCATAATTGGAGAAATCACCTCGTAAAAAAGTTTTTAAACCATGAGCAGATGAAGAAGATTTTCATAAAGAAGAATAATGCAGGCCTGTATATTTACGGGTTTTCAGGAATTTTAATATCAGGACTTATTTTTTATATAACTTTCAAAGATTCCTTACCCGTAGCAGTTTACCCTTTTTACTCCTCCATTATTTTAGGAATAGCATCTTTCATGTCTCTGATCATGACCCAGAAGGTTAAGGGACGTTGGACTGATTATGGTAAACAGTACAGGGCTAAATGGCAAAATTTCAAAAAATACATTAAAAATCCAGGTTCAATTAAAGAAAATCCTCCAGAATCAATTAGAATCTATGATAAATATTTGATCTATGCAACTGCTCTGGGTATTCCAGATAAAGCTATAAAATCGCTGAAATCCTTAGTTCCAGAAGAAGAACTGCGAAAAAGTGATATTTATATTTTCCACGCTTTTGGGGGATATTCACTCCTCAAATCAATTTTATATGTGGCTATAGGTGCTTATGCAGTTTCCGGGGCTTTTTATGTGGGGGATGGTGGAATGGGTGGAACTGGTGGTGCAGGAGGAGTGGGTGGTGTCGGCGGTGTGGGCGATGGATCCGGAGGCGGGGGTGGAGGGGCATTTTAAACTTAAAATAGCCAATATTGGTGTTACCTAAATTTTGAATAGACACTTTATGTATCATAATGCAGTCAACCAATTACACATGCGGACCTGCAGCCCTCGCAACAGTTCTAAATAACATGGAAATCAATGCAACAGAACAGGAACTTGCCAATCTTGCCGGAACAGATGAGAACGGTACAACAATGTATGGACTAGCAGAGGCAGCAAAAACGAAAGGTTTAAATGCAGTTGGTATGAAGTTATCAGTAGATGATCTTAAACCCAACAACATAGTGTTCATAACAGTGGATGGTGGACCACACTACAGTGTCGTAAAAGAAATAACAAACGAGAGCGTTAAACTCGCAGATCCATCCCTAGGGAACATTGAAATGAGCAAAGAGAAGTTCGCTGAAGTTTACAGTGGGAATGCTTTGGTTGTAAGCGATCCAAACGCGCCATCACAGGACGTAAGTAATTCCACACAAACAACAGGAACTGCAGAACAAACAAGTAATGTAACAGATACTAACTCAACTAATATACAACCAGAAAACAAGAATTTAACCAAAGAAGAAATGCAGAAAATCCAGGGTAAAGGTTTGCGCTGGTCTTATCGTTGGTGTGGTTGGTATCCTGTGCGTGTCCGTGCCTATTATGGATTCAATATGGCGCGTTGTCTTTGGGGCTGGGATGTTGATGGCTTTAAGAATTATGGTGATCGCTATATGAATTGGTATCGGTGCGTGGGATATAGGTATGCAGCATGAAGAAATTAAGTGTGAGGAATATGGTGAGGAATATGAATATCATTCGAAGGTATGTGAAAATGCAACGGGCATATGTCTTGTTAATTGGTTTGTCAGTGCTTCTCATCTCCTTGATATTGGAGATAGTGGCATTCCCTCTAGCATTGTCCTTTGTTATCCTGGGAGGGTTCTTTATTGCACATTTCAGTAAGAGGGAAGAAGAAGCAGTTAACATGATTATAACAGCCACAGTATTTTTACTCATAGGATTATTACTGAAATCGATGATTCACAATATTTCATTAAGCGCTTGGACACTACTATTTGCAGTAGGATCCTTTTTCATCACCATCATACTTATGACCATAGGAGCCATGATAAACAAGATCATATCCGCCAGAACCAAACCAAAAGAAGCATAAAAGAATTCCAAGAAATCTACAGCAGCTACGCCCTCATAATCAACAATAAGACAACCATAGATACAGAGAATCAAACCATTGACTCAGTGCCAACCAATGAGGAAATTACAGAAAACACAGCAATAAACTCCAGTAAGATTTTAACCACTGAAGAAATGCAGAGTGTTAGGGGAAAGGCAATACATGTGGCTATCTTTGCAATGTGGGCAATAGGCAACATGGTAGTTTCAATTAGAAACAAATACTTGCCAAGTAAATATTGGAAATACGTAGCTTACCACCCCCCCCACTAAAAGAGTTAAAGCCTACATAGGGAAAGACCACTGTATTCATTATGTGGAATATTAGAGGAATTTTATCCTCTTATTTTTCAGACGTGATAATTGGAGGTCTCAAAATGAAAAATAAGCTTGTTGTAATTAGTTTATTGGCAGCACTTTTAATGACTGCAGTTATATCCCTTACAGGATATCTGAAAGATATAACACTGGTTCCATTTCTTTACGCTGTCCGTGAAGGCATAATAAGCCCAATAATCTATTTAATAGTGTTGGACATAGTTAGCGTGGTTGGGATATTAAGTTCTATGGAAGCCATTGCAGGTTGGATGAAAAGAGAGGGAACCTATGCTCACCTTAGTATAAGAAAATCGCCGAAAAATCTTTTAATTGGCATAGTTGTCACGTTAGGATTCAATCTCCTGGGAGTAGCACATTCTATAATCTTTAAAGCACCCTTAGATGAAAGCATGTTTATGAGCACAATCCTGGGCCTTACGATAGTTGCTTTAATAATCCTATTATTCACCATCATGATAGTGGGGCAGCGTCCAGCTGAAGCATGAGAAATTTAATCCAGTGAACATGAAACTATGCCTGAATGATCTTAAACCCAACAACATAGTGATCATAACAGTGGATGGTGGACCACACTACAGTGTCGTAAAAGAAATAACAAACGAGAGCATTAAACTCGCAGATCCATCCCTAGGGAACATTGAAATGAGCAAAGAGAAGTTCTCTGAAGTTTACAGTGAGAATGCACTGGTTATAACTGATCCTAACGCGGCAGCGCTAGACGTAAGTAGTTCAATACAAGTTAATGGAACTGTAGAACAAACAAGCAATGAAACAGATGCAAATTCAACCAGTGTGCAAGCAGATAACAATAAAACTTTGACTGACGAAGAGATGCAAGGTATTAAAGGTAAAGGTGGTTGGATATATGTATGGGTATGGGGACGGCACTATGTGTATTGGCGATATGTTGTAGATCGGCATTGGGCTTATTATGGATATGGTAAATATGGATATACATTTGCATATATCTACGGGCCTCGTTGGATTTGGGATCCTCACTGGGAGTATGGATGGTACAAAAAGCGAGTTTATTGTATTGGAACATTGCCTTATAATTATGCAGGTCTTGCATAATAAAGGAGTTAACCCAAAAGCAGAAATATAGGTGATACAATGGAGAAGAAAACGAAAATTCTAGTTGCACTGCTAATTATTGCGGCGGTAGCTTCTATAAGTTATATTCAAATCTTTGGAATATCCTTTGAAGGCAAGGAAAGCGATTTTTACGTACCTACTGTTACAGGAGACAATATTTCAGTATATAAAAATTCCTGCACCGAAATTAACCTATCGCAAGTATCAAAAAATCCTGGATCTCTAATTGGACAAAAAGTCAAAGTGAAAGGCCAAATACTAAAAAAGGAAGAATATGCACAATTTGGCAAAACAAGAACACACATAGTACTTAAAGTCCCAAAACTCTCACCCGACCCTTACATTCTTGTCAGTTACTCAACAACCATACCATTCAAACAAGGCGACATGATAACAATCTATGGAGAATATATTTATCCCACAAAAGATGAAACATCACCAGAACTAGCAAACAAATTTCTACCCAGTATTAAAGCAGCATACATAGAAAAAGCGTGAAAATAAACCATTTTCATCATTTTTTTATTTTTTAAAGAAGTTAATGGTTATAAATGTAATTCTGGAATAATTATTGGATAGATCACATTTTGTAAAAATTATAATCTCTAAGAGTATTAAAAATATAAATGACACCATATGGGGTCAGGTAATAGAAAAAACGTATGCAATTAAATTTTTAAACTTGCAGATCTGCAGTATTTTAAACTGTCTTAAACAACTTTGGAATCAATATAACCGAACAAGAACTTGCAACTCCTGCAGGAACTGATTAATATAGAACCAAATGTAATTTTATCTTTATTCTAATCGTTTTAAAATAAAAAGATGAAAGAATAAAATTATTCCAACCGCTCTACCATCTTAACTGCAGCTTCAACAGCACGTTTTGCATAATCAACACGCTGATGAGCCTCTAGTCTGGTCATTTTTGGACCTGAAATTCCTAATGCAACTGGTTTATTGTATTCTAAAGCTAAATCAGCTATTTTACGGGAAGCGTGCTGCACCACAATCTCATCATGGGATGTTGAACCTTCTATCACTGCCCCCAGTGTTATAACAGCATCCACATCAGGATCTTCAAGGAGCTTTTTTACTGCTAGTGGCATGTCAAAAACGCCAGGTACTGCTATAACCTTAGTTATCTCGGATTCTAAAAATTTAGCATGTTCTTTAGCTAATTCTAACATCATTTGAGTTATATCGTAATTAAATTCGGAAACTACTGCTCCTAATTTGACTTTTACCATTATTTAACCTCCAAATTATGAAACATCAATGTTTAGATAAATCTATACCTATTATCTGGCCGTAAATAGGTTTAATGGCCTTATATACTATATATTTTTGGAAATCAGATGTTTTAATAATTTACAGTATTAAAACGTATGCAATTGGGCTTATAATCATTATAAGGATTATAATTACTGCAATAAGCTGAACTTTTGTCATATTTTAATCTCCAAGGAATTTAGAAATTTCTGCTAAAGTATCTACAAATATTTTAATCTCTTCCTTTGTGTTGTAGTAGTGGATAGATGCCCTTATATTCCCCCCAAGTTTATAAGCACCAATATGCCTTATAGCCGGAATTGCACAGTGATAACCACTTCTAACACATATTCTTTTAAGTTCATCCAGTATCTTTGCAACATCATGGGGGTTTATGTTATTAATGTTGAAGGATACAATCCCATAAATATTTTCTGGATCACCGTAACAAATGGTATTTTCTATCCTGTTGATCCCATCAAACATATATCTAGTGAGCTTCTTAGCGTGTTTTTCAATATTAGAGAGTCCAATTCTGTCAATATAGTCGACAGCGGTTCCAAGACCAACGATACCTGCAATATTGGGAGTGCCTCCTTCAAACCTGGCAGGAACTGCATCAAGGGTAAAATCATTTTCACTAACATCTAAAACAGTCCCCCCACCTAAATTTGTTGGATATAATTTATCTACGACCTCACTGCGACAATATAAAAATCCCGTCCCCAAAGGACCTAAAAGACCTTTATGTCCCGGAAATGCTGCAAAATCGGGATTTATATTTTTTAAATCGATTTTCATATGACCAAGTGACTGTGCAGCATCCACCATGAACAAAACATCTTTCTCTTCGGCGATTTTTCCGATATCACCGATAGGCTGGAGAGACCCAATAGCATTAGAGACATGAGTAATGCTGATAAGCCGGGTAGTTTCATCAATCGCCTTTTCCACATCTAAAGGATCCAGCACACCATTTTCATCTGCGGTAACGATTTTTAGATTAACCCCTTTTTTCCGTAAATTAAGCCATGGCACAAAGTTTGAATGATGTTCTATGTTTGATATAATTACAGAATCGCCTTTCTTAAAATCGAAGCCGTTTGCCACCGTGTTTATGGCTTCTGTTGTGTTTTTTGTAAATATTATCTCTTCAAATTCACAGTTTAAAAATTTTGAAAGTTTCTCTCTTGTATTTTCATATTTTGTCGTGGCTTTTATGGCTGTTTTGTATGCACCTCTTCCCATATTGGCATTGTAATTATAGTAATAGTCACACATGGCCTCTACTACGGGTTTTGGAGTAGGGGTTGTACTTGCTGCATCTAAATAGATGACCTCCTCAAGCAGAGGAATGTCGGCTCTTACATCAGCGATTTTCATGATTTGAACCTTTGGATCTTGAAAATTTTTGAATTAGATTAAAAAAAATGATTTCAATCTTCCAGTTTCTTTCTAACTTCTTCAGCCATCTCCATTGTGGACGAACTACCGCCAAGGTCTGGAGTAACAACTTTTCCCTCGCTTAAAACTCCTATAAGTGCATTTTCAAGTCTTCGGGCTTCTTCATGTTCTTCCAGGTAGTCAAACATCATCACAGCAGATAACATCATGGCAGATGGGTTCGCGGTTCCTTTACCTGCGTGTCGCGGGGCTGAACCATGTACAGGCTCGAATAAACCCTGTTTTTCTCCAATATTTGCAGAAGGTATCAGTCCAAGACCTCCAACAAGCCCTGCACCTTCATCAGATAAAATATCACCAAAAAGATTGGTAGTTACAATAACATCGAACATCTGAGGCTTGGTTAAAAAGAACATTGCAGTTGCATCCACATACCTATCATCCAGTTCAATACCTTGATAGTCTTCTGCAACTTTATAAAAAGTATCTCTGAACAGACCATCAGTCTTTTTAAGAACGTTTGCCTTGTGAACTGCAGTTACTTTACTTCTGCCTGTTTTTTTAGCATATTCAAAGGCAAATCTGCAGATCCTCTCTGAAGCTTTTCTGGTTATAACTCTTAATGCAGTTGCGCCATCTTCTGTGTACTCTTCCATTCCAATATACAGACCTTCTGTGTTTTCTCGCACGATAACAAAGTCGAGATTGTCAAAAAGACATTTTGTGCCAGGATATGATTTCACTGGTCTAAGATTGACATATAGATCCAGTTCCTGTCGCATTTTCACTATGACATCTGCTGCTGTTTCTCCAGCAGCGCCGAATAAACATGCTCTGGATTCTTTAACTATGTCAATTGTCTCTTGTGGCAGTGGAATACCTGTTTTCTCAGCGTATTCATCCCCTGCATCAGCAAATGTGTAATCAAGTTCAACATCTAAAGCCTCTAAAACGTGTAAAGTGGCTTCCATAACTTCTTTTCCAATTCCATCTCCAGGTATAACTGCTATTTTGTACATATATACACCACTTATTAATTTATAATTTAATTTATAATTTATAGATGTTCTATTTTCCTAATCTGATTTTATAGTTGTCTGATTTTCGAATTTGTTTTATAGAATTTGTTTTATATTTAATATTTTAATTTATTCTGTTGTCTGAACCATTTCATCCCTCAGATAGGGGATTAATCCACCTTTTTTAAGTATTTTAAGCATAAATTCAGGTAGTCCTTTTATTTCAAACTCCTTGGAAGTGTTCAGATTTTTCAAAACTCCTTTTTCCATGTCAATTTCTACTTCATCTCCCGTGGACACATGCATTGAAATATTTTCAGACTCTAAAAGAGGTATTCCAACATTTATTGCGTTTCGGTAGAATATTCTGGCAAATGATTCTGCAACCACCGCAGATATTCCTGCACCTTTAATGGCAATTGGAGCGTGTTCCCTTGAAGATCCACACCCAAAGTTCTTGCCTGCAATAATTATATCCCCTTCACCGACTTTATCTGAAAATTTAGGGTCAATTCCTTCCATAAGATGTTTAGCCAGTTCTTTCTCATCAGTTAAGACCAGATATCTTCCTGGAATTATTATGTCTGTGTCAACGTCATCTCCAAATTTCCATACTTTTCCTTTCATTCTAACACTCATCTCATTTTTTTCAGTCAATTTAATTAACATTCTATAATTCAATTAATTTAGTTTCTGATTATTTTATAGCTCGTGGATCAGTAATTTTTCCATAAATGGCTGATGCTGCTGCAACTGCTGCAGAACTTAGGTAAACTTCAGCATCTGGACTTCCCTGTCTTCCCCTGAAATTTCGGTTGGATGTGGAGAGGCTTACTTCTCCCGGACCAAGAAGCCCGGTATGTCCCCCTAGACAGGGCCCGCAACAGGGATTACATACTAACGCACCAGCATCTACAAATGTTCCCAGGAGCCCCTCACCTAAAGCTTTACTGTAGACCTCCCTGGAAGCTGGTATAACCAGCATTCTAACTCCATCTGCCACATTATTTCCTTTGATGATCTTTGCAGCGATTCTCAGATCATCTAAACGCCCATTTGTACATGAACCCAGGAAAACCTGGTCTATGTGAGTCCCTTCCACTTCAGAGACCGGTTTAACATTGTCAACATTGTGGGGACAGGCGATCTGTGGCTCAAGGTCATCCACACCCACATTCATGATTTCAAGAGATTCAGCATCTTCATCAGTCTTCATAACTTCATAAGATTTATTTGATCGCTTTTCAACATATCTTATGGTTTTATCATCAGGTTCTACAAGACCTGTTTTACCTCCCATCTCTATGGCCATGTTGCAGAGAACCATTCTGTCAGATACAGACATATTTCTGGTTGTTTCTCCTCCAAATTCACAGGCCTTATATGTTGCTCCATCTGCACCAATATTTCCAATTATATTGAGTACAACATCCTTTGAATAAACATAATCGCTGAGAGTACCTTCTATTTGGAATTTTATGGTTTTGGGCACCTTGAACCATAGTTTACCCGTTGCAAATACCATTGCCATATCTGTTGAACCTATGCCTGTTGAAAATGCCCCAAGAGTTCCATGAGTACATGTATGTGAATCTGTTCCAACAACAAGCTCTCCAGGGACTACATGTCCCTTTTCAGGGAGTACCTGATGACATACACCCTCTCTAACATCGTAAAAATTGGATATACCCTGTTCTTTTACGAATTTTCGCATGATTATGTGATTTTTGGCTGCTTCAAGTGAGTCTGCAGGCACCTGATGATCGAATATCACTACTATCTTTTCTGGATCCCAGACTTTACCTGTGCCTATTTTTTTAAATGATTCCACAGATAATGGCCCAGTTAAATCATGAGTCATTGCAACATCAATATTTGCCATTACTATTTCCCCAGCTTCTACTTCGTTCTTTACAGCAGCTTTTGCGAGTATTTTCTCTGCCATGGTCATAGTCATGTGCGGTCCTCCAAATGTTTATTTTTTATTATTTTTTGACTTCAATTTTTATCAATCATGTAGAATTTTGTTGATTAGATATTAAAGGATAGATAGATACAAAAATATCGTTATCAATACACGAACCCGTTATTTTTAAAATTCAATATAAAAACTGTTTTATAACGAAAATTACTATTATTTTACTATTATTTAATAGTGGTATTAGTTAATTTTGGTGAATAATTTCGTTAAAGACAGGGAAACAAATTATTAATGTGTTAAAAATAAATATTTTGTTCAATTTATATATAAATCTATATGATAATAATATAATAAAAATATTTATATACATAATAATACATGACCTTAAATAGATAGTTGAAAATATTTAATAAAGGACTTATGATGAGGGAACTTAAATGAAGGACGCCATAAAGCAGGAACATGAAAAAATTAAGGATAAAATAACATACAATGACTTCTTAAAGAGAATAGAGGAAATGAAGAAGGATTACGAGGACGTAACTTTCATGGATGACCTCGATATTGCCAGAATGATCGTAGGTGAATTTATAGATGAAAAAAACACCCCACTTACAGAACTAGAAGAGAATAAAAAATACAAAATATCCAATTTAGAAGCGGGAATGCACAATTTAAGTCTAACCGGGCGAGTTATGCGGATTTCCAACGTTAAAAAATTTACAACAAGAAAAGGTCGTGAAGGAAAAGTTGCCAATCTAATGTTTGCCGATGATACCGGAGAAATAAGGGTTGTATTATGGACTGACAACATAAAATTGCTTAAAAAGATTTCAGAAGGATATATAATTAAAATAAATAATGTAGAAGTAAAAGAAGGATTTAAAGATAAAGAAATTCACCTGCAAAGAAGATCAACAATAGAAAAACTTCCAGAGGAAGGTTTTGAGGCTTTTCCAAAGTATAAAGAAAAAATAACAAATATTGCTGACATCAAAGATGAATCACAGATGGTCAATTTAATTGCGAGAATTGTAAGAATACCTCGAATAAGAAATTTTGAAAGGAATGGAAGAGAGGGAAAGGTGGCTTCACTGGAACTTCAGGACAAAACTGGCAGTATATCATTTACTTTATGGAACAGGGATGTGGATCTTATCGATGAACTAGATCTAGGTGAAGGAGATTCTGTAAAGATATTAGGGGCACTAAGCAGATCCAGAAATGGTGAAATGAACCTAACACATTCCTGGATCGGAAGAATAATAAAAGGAGATTTCGATGTTCCAGAATATGAAGAGAAAATTCTAAAGATTGGAGATGCTCATGAAATTAGGGATGTCACTGTAATGGGCGTTGTGAGCAAGATACATGACAGTATAAGCTTTGAACGTGCTGATGGAACCACAGGGACTGTAAGATCTATTGTAATTGCAGATGAAACTGGAACTATAAGAGTGACATTATGGAATGAGGATGCTGACATCAAGATAAAAAAGGGAGACATCTTGAAGATAACTGGTGGGAACATTGAATTCGATGAATTTTCTGATACAGGATACAGAATAAACACCAATTGGAGCAGTCGCATAATCATAAATCCAGATTCAGATGAATCTTTAAGGCAGGTGCTTGAAGAATATAAAAAACACCTTAAACCCGTTAAAATTGGAGACATCGACGAAATTGAAGATGAAGGGGAAGAAATCGACATAGTTGGAAGAATAATAAGTATAAATGAACCAAGAGAGTTTCAAAGAAGTGATGGTACTGTGGGAGTTGTAAGGTCAGCTGAAATTGCAGATGAAACAGGAGTAGTTAGAACATCATTCTGGGATGACAAAACAAATGTCGGATTAAATATAGGAGACGCAGTAAGAATCGAGAATGCAAGGACCAGAATAGGATTAGAAAACATTGAACTCAGCATTGGTAAAACATCAAGGATAATGGATCCTAAAGCGGAAGATCTCAAAGATCTTCCAAGCTTTGATAAATTGGAGGAGATGGTTTATAAAACCAAAAAAATCGATGAAATAGAGGAAGACGACCGAAATATACGATTAATCGGTAGAATTATTGACATTTACGAACCAAACGAATTTCAAAGAAGTGATGGTACTGTGGGGGTTGTAAGGTCAGCTGAAATTGCAGATGAAACAGGAGTAGTTAGAACATCATTCTGGGATGATAAAGCGAAAATTGTATTAGATATAGGAGATCCAATAAAAATAGAAAACCCAAGAGCGAGGTTTAGGGCAGATAGAATTGAATTAAGCATTGGAAGAACCACACAAATAACCAAACCTGCCAAAAAGGATCTTAAAGGTCTTCCAACATTTAAAGAACTAGAAGAGATGATATACAAACCCAAAAAAATCGAAAAAGTAGAAGAAGAAGATCGAAATATCAAAATAAGTGGAGAGATAATTGGTGCTTATGGTGAGAGAATACTCTATCCTATGTGCCCTGAATGTAATAAAAAGCTAGAATACGTTGATGATGCATATATCTGCGATTTCTGCGGAGAAGAAATAGAAGAACCAAATTATCTCATGATAATTCCATGTGAAATAGAGGATGATACAGGATCCATGAGAGTCACTTTCTTTAGAAAACAAGCAGAAAAATTAATTGGAATGGATACTCAGAAAGCGAATGAAGTGATTAGTAAAACCGCTGACGAAGGATCTCTCGCAGAAAAGGTTGAAGATCTTATAGGCAATGATATTACCATAATAGCTGATGCTAATTTTGATGAATATAATGAGGAGATAAGACTCATTGCAAAAAAGATAGTGAATATATAACTTTAAATCTTAAAAAACATTATAACTTCAAAGGAGATTAAAATGGTCGAACTAGAAGATTTACCCAATGTCGGAGAAAAAACAGCTCAAAAATTGAGAGAGGCCGGTTTTGCTGATACCATGAGACTGGCAACAACCACTGCCAAAGAACTTAGCGTAAAAGCTGAAATTGGAGAAGGTGTTGCTGAAAAAGTGATAGAAGCTGCACGAAAAACAGAACAGATTGATTTTGAAACTGCTTTCGATGTGATGGAAAGGAGAAGGAATGTAGGGAGAATAACAAGCGGTAGCACAGCATTAAATGAACTAATAGGTGGTGGAATCGAAACACAGGCTATAACAGAAGTCTTTGGTGAATTTGGTTCTGGAAAAAGTCAGATAGCACACGAACTTGCAGTTACGGTACAGCTTCCAATTGAAAAAGGAGGTCTCGATGGAGAATGTGTCTTCATTGACACAGAAAATACTTTCAGACCAGAACGTATAAAACAAATCTTAGATTCATTTGAACTAGACGAAGAAGAAGTGCTGCAGAAAATACATATTGCCAGAGCATATAACTCCTCTCATCAGATACTAATGGCAGATAAAGTAAACGAACTGATACAGAGTGGAACCAACATCCGACTTGTTATTGTTGATTCCTTGACTGCACACTTCAGAGCAGAATACGTGGGAAGAGAGTCACTGGCATCAAGACAGCAAAAATTAAATCAACACCTCCATACATTGCAAAACATTGCGAATACCTATAACATTGCTGTATTTGTCACAAATCAGGTTCAAGCAAGACCCGACGCATTCTTTGGAAGTCCAACCAAAGCTATCGGTGGGCATGTACTGGGACATGCTGCTACCTATAGAATATGGCTTAAAAAAGGACTTGCTGGTAAAAGAATCGCCAGATTAGTAGATAGCCCACATTTACCAGAAGGAGAATGTGTGTTCAAGATAGTGACTGAAGGTATCACTGATTAACACTGAATTTTAGAAAACCTGTAATCATATGAATGGTTTAATTCGAAATTAAAAAATCATTTAAAAAAAACGGTTTTTAAACTTTAATAGATAGTTTTTTGATGTTTTAATACATCAAATTGTTTATTATCTTCTATTAATCTATTTTTATTTTATATTTTTAATTCTTTTAATTATGAATTTTTTAATTATGAATTTTAGATATTTATATATCAGTTAATTCTGAATTTTAATGATATAAACAGTTTAATCTTAAATTTCATGTTATTAAATTGTTATTTTTTTAAATTTATAATTAATTAACCATTAAATCAATAAATATACGAAAATAATTCCGAACATTTATCCACATTGAATCCTGATAATGATAAAAATGAACAACAAAATATTTACCACTTTTTTTAGAAAAAATAATTTTTGAAGCAAATTTTCTAATAATTTTCAATTAAAATTGGCAGATCATTTCTCATATATAAACTTTGTATAAAAAAATAAATAGAAAACTTTATGCATGTGAGTGATACACCATACTATCACCTAAATAGTAGTGTTCATCACATGTACAAAAAGGTGATCTAATGGCAGAAAAGAAAGAAAAAGAAGAGACAGCAGAAGAACCAAAAATTGGAGTATATATATGTCACTGTGGTATCAACATAGGTGGTGTTGCTGATATTGACGCATTAGAAGAATATTCCGCATCACTTCCCAATGTAGAAGTTGCCGCACAATACAAATATTACTGTTCTGACCCAGGACAAGAAGAAATTAAAAAAGACATAAAGGAAAAGGGTATAAACAGAGTTATTGTGGCAGCATGTTCACCCAGGCTCCACGAACCAACGTTTAGACGATGTGTTAAAGAAGCAGGACTTAACCCCTACCTTTTCGAATTTGCAAATATAAGGGAACAAGACACATGGGTTCATATGAACGAGCCAGAAGCTGCAACCGAAAAAGCCAAAGATTTAATTAGAATGGCTGTTGCAAAGGCAAGATTGTTAGAACCACTTATTGCAGAAACTGTTAGTGTTGACAACAAAGCATTGGTTATTGGAGGCGGAGTCGCCGGAATTCAGGCAGCCCTTGACTTGGGTGATATGGGATTCAAAACATATCTAGTGGAAAAGCAGCCCACTATCGGTGGAAGGATGGCACAACTGGATAAAACATTCCCAACACTGGACTGTTCAATGTGTATTCTCGCTCCAAAGATGGTGGATGTTGGAAAACACGAAAACATCGAGCTATTATCATTTTCAGAAGTTAAAGAAGTCGATGGATACATTGGTAACTTCAAGGTAACAGTGGAGAAAAAGCCAAGATACATAGATGATGAGATATGTGTTGGATGTGGATCATGTGGAGATGTTTGTCCAATAGAAATTCCAAACTACTTCGATGAAGGAATTGGAATGGTAAAAGCCTCTTATTTACCGTTCCCACAAGCAGTTCCTCTTGTCGCCACTATTAATAAAGATTACTGTATCGAATGTAAATTATGTGATGAAATATGTGAAAGAGGTGCAGTTAATCACGACCAAGAACCTCAAGATATTGAACTTGAAGTAGGTACAATAATAGTTGCAACAGGTTTCGATCCATACGATCCAACAGAAAAATTAGAATATGGATACGGTGCACACACAAACGTTGTAGGTGGTCTGGAACTTGAAAGAATGATCAACGCCTCTGGTCCAACAGAAGGTAAGGTACTCAAACCATCCGATGGTGAAAAACCAAAAAGAGTTGCTTTCATACAGTGTGTCGGTTCAAGAGATGAACAGATCGATAAACCATACTGTTCTAGGGTCTGCTGTATGTACGCCATGAAAAATGCTCAACTCATAAAAGATAAGGTTCCGGAAACCGAAGTAGGCATCTACTACATGGATATAAGGGCCTTTGGTAAAGGTTTCGAAGAGTTTTATAAGAGATCCCAAGAGAAGTACGGAATCAAGTTCATAAGAGGACGGCCAGCTGAAGTTCTAGAAAACCCTGACTTAACCCTAACAGTAAGAGCAGAAGACAGCCTACTTGGAAAAGTGACTGAATACGAGTATGATATGGTTGTTTTATCCATAGGTTTACAGCCACCAGAAGGTGCAGAAGAGCTCAGACAAACAATCGGCCTATCAAAGAGTGCAGATGGATTCCTACTTGAAGCCCACCCCAAACTAAGACCTATTGACACTCTAACTGATGGTGTATATCTTGCAGGAGTATCACAAGGACCAAAAGATATACCTGACTCAGTAGCAATGGCATCAGGTGCAGCAGCAAGAGCAGCCATCCCGATGGTTAAGGGAGAAGTTGAAATTGAACCAATAATTGCTGTTAGCGACTCAGACGTCTGCGGTGGATGTGCAGTTTGTATTGAACTCTGTCCATTTAGTGCCATAGAGATAGAAGACGAGCAAGCAGAAATAAACATTGCTCTGTGTAAAGGATGTGGAACATGTGTCGCTGCGTGCCCATCTGGAGCAATGGATCAGCAGCACTTCAGAACTGCGCAGATAATGGCTCAGATTGAAGCTGCTTTAGGGAAATAGGGTTTAAAACCCTAATTTTTTTATTTTTTATTTTTGTTTTAACTAGAATTTCTTTAAATTTTAAATGATTTTGCTGATTAATCTCTCAGAAATTTATCATAAAATCTTAATTTATTCTACAACAACTTTACTACTCATAATTGATTAAAAGTTTAATTTCAAGCTGAGAACTGATCAATGATGAAGAAAGTTGAAATCTCTAGTTTAAAGTTTAAAAATAAAAAGGAACATGAAGCAAAAAAATATGTTTTATTGCAGATATTTCCACCCATATAGCTATTACACCCATAATTTGGGCAGATGAATCCATTCGTAGATTATTTACGTTGATAAATTGAATTTCTATTTATATAAAGAGACGGGTGAAACCATGTACCAAGAACTAGGTAAAAAATTAAAGAAGATTCTAGATTTGGATAGGGAGCCTGTGGCCATAAAATGGTCTGTCAGAGAACCCCGGGATATTGAAAAAGAGGATGGAAAATCAAGATTCTGCGCCAAGCTGGAGAAGGCCATGAATGGAGAGATTTTCTATTCCACCGCCGAAGAAGAGGAATGTATGGGAGGTTTGAAGTACACAGGCATGAAAGACACCGAAGAATTCCCTAAAAACATGCGTAGCGGTGCTTTTTTGGTGCCTGCCGGGGTTTACAAAAGCATTCCAGCAGTGCAGAGATCATGGCAGAGCAACATGCGCGTTGAGACTGGTATATTCAATTCCATAATATTTGCACCATTGTCCAAAGCAAAATTCGAGCCCAATGTGATATTTCTACTTTGCAATGCCCAACAAGCCATGACAATATTGCATGCAAATGCCTATGACTCTGGATCCCATGGTTTGGGAGCTGATTCTGGACCTATATGCAGTTCAATGGCAGCCATACCCTATCTAACTGGAAAAGTGACATACGGTTTTGGAGATATTGGTTCCAGAAGGCATATGAACATAAAACCAGAGGAAGTTATGGTGAGCATTCCTGCCAATGATCTAGAACGTATACTGGCAAACTTGGAAGAGATGAAAACCAAAAATTTCTTCAGAGAGGATTAAAAATTCTGCTGACAGATTTTTTTTCTTCCTAAATCTGAATTTAACCTATTAAAATTTATTTTCAAGTGAAATCTGAATTTATATCCTCCTAAATTATTTTATATTAAAGTATATTAAATAAATTACAAATTTGGAAAGTATTTATATGAAATCCATTTTATACATAAATTGTTGGAATTAAATTTTATCTTTATTCTGGAGGCAAATAATGTTTGAAAACGAAAAATATGCTCTTCAAATAAAAGAACTTACGAAAGAGCATCACAAATGGATGGAAAATAGTATAAATTTAATAGCCAGTGAGAACATAACAAGCTCGGCTGTAAGGGAAGCTTTAGCCTCAGATTTATCTCATAGATACGCAGAGGGGCTCCCTGGAGAAAGACTCTACGAAGGATGCGATTATATAGATAAAATCGAAGATATGACTATGGAACTTTCCAAAAAGTTGTTCAACGCTGAACACGCTAACGTACAGCCAACTTCAGGAGTTGTAGCCAATTTAGCATCATTTTTCGCTCTTTCAAAGCCTTACGATACTCTTATGGCTCTGGAAGTTCCGGTAGGAGGTCATACAAGCCATGCGAATTTGAGCGCTGCAGGTATAAGAGGACTCAAAATTTTGGAACATCCTTTTGATAATAAAAAGATGAACATCGATGCCGATGCCATGGAACAGAAAATCTTGGAAAACAAACCAAAAATCGTGCTTTTGGGTGGAAGCCTGTTTTTATTCCCACACCCAGTTAAGGAAGCTCGAGAAGCTGCAGATGAGGTTGGTGCAAAGGTAATGTATGACGGAGCACATGTAATGGGTCTTATCGCCGGTGGATATTTTCAGGACCCACTTAAAGAAGGGGCAGATCTTCTGGTTGGAAGCACCCATAAAACACTTCCCGGCCCCCAAGGCGGAATAATCCTGTGTAAGAACGAGCTAAAAGATATAATTGACGAAGCAGTTTTTCCTGGCGTGGTAAGCAATCACCATCTTCATCACATCGCTGCGCTAGGTATAACCCTTGCAGAGATGCTGGAATTTGGAAAAAAATATGCTTCCCATATAATAAAAAATTCCAAAGCTCTGGCAGGGAGCCTATATGAAATTGGATTTAATGTTTTATGTGAGGATAAGGGATTTACAGAATCTCATCAAGTAGCAATGGACGTTTCAAACATTGGAAATGCTGCTAAAATGGCTAAAGATCTGGAAAAAAATAATATTATTCTTAACAAAAATTTACTTCCATGGGATGATGTCAACGATACTGATAACCCTTCTGGAATAAGAATGGGTACACAGGAAATAACAAGGCGTGGTTTAAAAGAATCTCACATGAGTGAAGTAGCAGAATTAATCAAAAAAGTAGTCATGGACAATTTAGATGTCAAAAACGAAGTTTCAGAATTTATAAGTCCGTACGATAATGTACATTACTGTTTTAAGGAGGATTCGGCTTATAAATACATAGAATTCTAATTTAAAAAATTTTATGAACTTAAAAAAACATGAAAATTCTTAAACAATTTTAAAACTGAAAAAAAATTGAACAATATTCCTAAAAAAAGTTAAAAAATATATTTCAATTTTTAATATCTAAATTATCTGTGAATCAGAGTAAGGTGAAAAATAAATGAAAATAGCCTGGGGAATCACTGGTGCTGGGCACCTCCTTTTAGATAGTGTTAATATATTGGAAGAGCTTTCAAATGAGCATGAGGTAACTGTAATGCTTTCTATGGCGGGAGAAGAAGTTCTTAAGATGTATGGCCTGTTTGAAAGAGTTAAAAATGTGACTGGTGGTTATTACCGAGAATTAATTAAGGAAAAGGATCAGGAATCAAGTTTTCCAATTACAGGGCGACTTTCCATGGGAAAATACGATCTACTCATAGTTTCTCCTGTAACATCTAACACAATTGGTAAAATTGTTAATGGTATTGCAGATAACTTAATTACCAATGCTGTTGCCCAGGCAGGGAAAGGTCTCGTTAAAACTTATATAATCCCTGTTGATTTTGAATCTGGTGATTTAAAAACTGTATTACCGTCTAAACTTGAATTAGATTTATGTGAAAAATGTGAGACATGTGAAGCCGCAGCAGCATGTCCAAACGATGCCATAACTCCTGGTGTGGAAATAAATCTCCTAAATTGTAAAGGCTGTGGAGCATGCCAGATAGCATGCCCTTTTTCTGCAGTCACAGGGGGCAAAATCATTACAATACACATGAGGGATGTGGACATCCTAAACACGAAAAAATTATATGAAATCGAAGGAATTGAAGTTCTGGCCCATCCTAAACACTTAATGAAAGTTTTAAAGGGAGTATTAAAGGAACAATAATACGAATTTGCCCTTTTTTCTTCTATCATTTGTTTTAGTTACTCCTATTAATTTATTGAGTAAAATTATTCATATTATGCTCCAATTTTTTAAATTCTTATTATTGTCCTCTTTTTTCATTTTGATGGGATAAATAAATTTTAATATTATTTCAAACATATTTTGACAGGGAATTAAATTGTCCAAACCACATAAAAGGATAG
This sequence comes from Methanobacteriota archaeon, assembly GCA_016874685.1. Lineage (GTDB taxonomy): Archaea > Methanobacteriota > Methanobacteria > Methanobacteriales > Methanobacteriaceae > VGTM01. The sequence goes on along the minus strand of VGTM01000004.1, from coordinate 10,596 downwards.
ATTTTCTTATAAAAGAGTTAGAAAATAAAGATTGGAATGTTAGAGAAGATGCAGTAGAGCTTCTTGCAGAAACAGGAGATCCACTCGCTGTGGAACATTTAATAAATGCTTTAAAAGATGAAAATTACCACGTTAGAGAGGTGGCTGCCCTTTCACTAGGTACTTTCAATGACACTAAGTCAATAGAACCTTTAATTGATACTTTAAGTAACGAAAAATCTTCTGTTCGTTATGCTGCTGCATTAGGACTGGCTCTTATTGGTGATGAAAGAACCACAGACCCACTAAAAAAAGCATTGATGATGAAAATCCAGTGGTTAGACGAGTTGCAAAGATGGCTTTGGAAGAGATAAATTAAAAAAATCCGTGAAAAACTTATTTATTATTTATTTTTTTATTTTTTGTTTTCTTTCATTTCCTTAAATTAAGATTATTTAGATATAATAAACGTTCTAATATAATAAACGAGATCATATATCCTAAACATCATAAATCAGGGTTTAATTACTTTATTTGGTAATTCAAGACATTTCACATGTGAAATCCAGTTGATCTCCAATTTCCGTTGCTGAAGCTTTTATACCTCCTTCTTCAAGTTCTATGACATACTTTGCAGGAGCTCTGGGGGTATAGGTTTTCCATGGTTTTATTGAAACTGTGTCAACGACCTTTTTTTGAGAATCCGTGAAAATTATATCTAATGAAATTCGCATAAAGAACATGTGGATGCTAGAACCCCGTCTACTTCTCTCATGTGGAAGTTTTAAAATGAGGCCACGTTCTAAATTCTTTTTTAACATCAAACCTTTAAATCTGGAGAAAAAACTATCAGCAATATCAGCATACCCAAGTTCTGTTCCCTTAGTTTTATTTACTATAAGGACATATTTCATAGAGATAGTTTAACTTAATTACTTAAAAATTTGGAGGTTATTCTTATGCGAAATATAATCGTAGACGAGCTCGTTCAAAAACCCATTGAAGAACAGGAAATAGAGATAGTAGAAAGGAAAGGAATAGGCCACCCAGACAGTATCAGCGATGGAATAGCCGAATCTGTAAGCAGAGCTTTATGCAATGAGTATATAGACAAATTCGGTGACATAATGCACCATAATACTGATGAAGTTCAGATAACCGCTGGAGAATCACATCCCCAGTTTGGTGGAGGAGAAGTAATAACCCCCATGGACATTCTCCTTACAGGAAGAGGCATATCCGAAATCCATGAAAAAAAAGAAGATAAAATAGAAATAAAGAAGATAGGGCTTGATAGAATAGCTATAGCCGCTGCAAAGGAATATTTGAAGGAAAATATCATTAATCTTGATGTTGAAACATGTGCTGTGGTGGAGTGTAAAATAGGACATGGATCCGGAGACTTAAGAGATGTGTTTAAGAGAAGCACTGCAAACGATACCTCTTTCGGTGTTGGATATGCGCCATTTTCTGAAACAGATAAAATAGTTCTTTCAACAGAAAATTTACTAAACTCAAAAGACTTTAAAAAGAAATTACCCCAAGTTGGCGAGGATATAAAGGTAATGGGATTAAGAGAAGGAGATAATATAACTCTTACAGTGGCTTCAGCCATGGTCTCAAAATATGTGGATGATCTGGATCATTACATCGATACTACTGACAAATTGAAAGAGAATGTCCTGAAACTGGCATTTGAGCACACAGAAAGAGATGTGGATGTTTACGTAAATACTGCAGATAACTATGAAAATAAAGAAAATCCGTCAGTTTACCTCACAGTTACCGGAACATCTGCAGAGATGGGTGATGATGGTTCTGTGGGAAGAGGAAACCGTGCCAATGGTCTTATAACACCCAACAGACCCATGTCAATGGAAGCAACATCTGGAAAAAATCCTATAAACCATGTAGGTAAAATATACAATCTATTATCAAATAAAATGGCTGATGATGTAATAGAAAACGTTGAAGAAGTAAAACAGATACATATAATGCTTTTAAGTCAAATAGGGAAGCCTATAGACATTCCAAAATCTGCAAGTGCCCAGATAATTCTTAATGACGGCTACAAACTTGAAGATGCTGCCCCTAAAGTGAAAGAGATAATGCATTCATGGCTCGGGAATATATCGATCATAACAGATATGCTGGTAAAGGGTGATCTCAGAACATTCTAATTCAGCGAATAGATTTATGGGATCCATGGCCAATTTTAGATTCTTGGGTTTGAGATTTAATAATATAAACCTAAATAAAAAACTTTTAACTTCAGAATCTAATAATCTGTCCACTTTTCAGTATATAAGTTACTCTAAATGAAAAAATAGATTAAGATAAATAATTACATTTCTACAGAAAAAAGATATTGGATGGCTTATAAATCCCATATAATGCCATATATTCTTTTACTTTATTTTTATTCGGTTCGAATTCTATTAATTAAACTATTTTATATATAACCAACAATAGTCTTACATTAACTCTTAAAAAAATCACAAAAATCACGGGGAGAATGAAGATGCCAATAAGGGAGGCGGAGAAATCATACAATTCCAGGTTCATTGAAAATAACATCCAAGATTTCTGGACCAATAATGACATTTACAAAAAGACTAACAAAATGAGGGAAAACTGTCCAAAATTTTCGTTCTTAGACGGGCCCCCCTATTGTAGCGGGCGAATTCATCTGGGAACTGCATGGAATAAAATAATAAAGGATACTTTTTTAAGATTCAAAAGTATGTCTGGTTTTAATTTAAGGAGACAGGCTGGTTGGGATGCCCATGGACTTCCCATAGAACATAAAGTAGAAGGAATCCTGGGTATTAAAAGCAAAAAAGATATCGAAACCAAGGTAGGAATCCAAAACTTTATTGAAAAATGTAGAGAATTTGCAGTGGAAAATAAGGCATTAATGACTGACCAGTTTAAGATGCTGGGTGTGTGGATGGACTGGGATAACCCATACATAACATTTGACCCCAAGTATATGGAATCCTGCTGGTGGACTCTGAAAACGGCACACCAAAAGGATCTCCTGATAAACGACCTGAGAGTCATAACCTGGTGTCCAAGATGTGAGACTGCGCTTGCTCTTGCTGAGATAGATTATGAAAATAAGGAAGATCCATCTATCTATGTTAAATTCCCCTTAAAATCCAGTGAACATGTTAATGAATATATATTAGTATGGACAACTACCCCCTGGACTCTTCCAGCTAACATGGCTGTAGCTGTTCATCCTGATTTTGATTATGCTTACATAGCCGTTGATAATGAGATATATATGATGGCTGAAGCCCTCATTGAAACTCTTTTTGCAGAAGAAAACTACAAAATCCTTAAAGTGGTTAAAGGGTCTAAACTTGAAGGTTTAGAATATAAACATCCTCTTTTGGAAGAAATACCCATACATAAAAAATTTGAACATAAAATATTGGTAGGAGAACATGTATCCCTTACAGAAGGTACTGGATGTGTTCACACTGCCCCTGGACATGGCCCAGAAGACTTTGAAATTGGAAAAAAATATGGGATACCAATATTCTGCCCAGTTGATGAAGCAGGATTATTTGAAGATGATGCAGGGAAATATGTGGGAAAATTCGTAAAAGATGCAGATGCCAAAATCATGGCAGATTTAAAGGATAAAAATCTGCTTCTTCGCCAGGAAACCATCACACACCGATATGGCTTCTGCTGGAGGTGTAAAACACCAATTATATACCTGGCAACCAAACAATGGTTCCTTAAAATCACGGCTATTAAAGAAAAAATGCTTAAAGAGCTTGAAAATGTCAATTGGGTGCCATCCTGGGCTGGAGAAAGTAGATTTAAAAACTGGATTGAAAATGCACGAGATTGGACCATATCCAGACAGAGATACTGGGGAATTCCCATTCCCATATGGATCTGTGAGGAATGCGAAAAGATAACTGTTGTGGGCTCCATAAATGAACTGAAGGATCAGGCTGTTAAAGGAACTATTCATGGTGATTTCATACATAGGCCACACGTTGATGAGATTATCATACCTTGCAGTTGCGGCGGAAATATGACTCGCGCAAGTGATGTGCTGGATGTCTGGATAGATTCTGGTGTCGCTGGATGGGCATCACTTTATTATCCACAAGATAAGGACCTATTTGAAGAGTGGTATCCATACGATTTCATAACAGAAGGTCATGACCAGACAAGAGGCTGGTTTTATTCCCAATTAGGATGTGGAATGATATCATTTGAAGGATCTCCCTACAAAAAAGTACTCATGCACGGATTCACCCTTGATGAAGACGGTAGAAAGATGAGCAAATCCCTTGGAAATGTGGTGGAACCAGATGAAGTTGCTGATAAATACGGGGCAGATATACTCCGTTTCTATCTTCTGTGGGCAAATAAACCATGGGAAGATCTTAGATTTAACTGGGATGAAGTAAAAACTGTAAACAAAATGTTTAACATACTCTGGAATGTTTATGTATTTGCAACTACCTACATGGCCATAGATAATTTTAATCCCACACTGTATAGTGAAAATGATTTTAAACTGAGAGATGAGGATAATTGGATTATATCGCGGATTAATACCCTCGCAAAAGTTGTTACATACTCACTAGATTCTCTACACTTTCATAAAGCAACCCGAAGCATAAACAATTTCATATTAGAGGATTTAAGCAGATGGTATGTGAGGCTTATAAGGGGGCGTACCTGGATTGAAAAAGAAGACCCGGATAAGCTAGGTGCCTATTTTGCTCTATACACAGTTATAGAACATTTAATAACCCTAATAGCCCCCATAACTCCTTATATAACTGAAGAAATATATCAGAACGTGGTAAGAGGTGTCAAAAATGATGCCCACCTCAGCATCCATATGACAGACTGGGGCTTTGATGAGGACCTTATCAATAAGGATCTTGAGAAAAATATGGATATTATAAGAGAAATCATCGAAGCATGTGCAAGGGCAAGAGATATTGCTAAATACAAACTTAGATGGCCTGTAAGTGAAATAATAGTTGTTTCAGAAGAAAAAAACGTTTTAAATGCCACCGAATCCCTAAAACACGTTTTAATGGAACAAGCTAACACTAAGGAAGTCATAGCTTCCCGTCAATTTAAAGACCTTAAGATAAAAGCAAAACCTAATCTAAAGACTCTGGGTCCAAAATTAAGAGGAAATATTCCTAAAGTTGCCAAAAAACTTGAAAAAACCAATGGCAAGAAAATAATTGAAAAATTAGAAACCGATGGAATATTTAGCGTGGAAGTTGATGATAAAATCATCAACCTTACTGTTGATGACGTATTACTGGAAACTGAACTCCCAGAAGACATTGTAAGTGCTGATTTTGATGTTGGAAGTGTTTTTATAAATACAAAGCTCACCAAAGATATTCTATCTGAAGCAATGGCAAGAGAACTTATAAGGAGAATTCAGGACATGAGAAAAGACCTTGATCTGGACGTAGAAGCAAATATCCATGTTTTCATCCGCTGCAGTGATAAATTTGGGGATCTTATAGAAAACTATTCTGAATTTATATCTCACGAAATTCGAGCTGAAAAATTCATTTTCAAAGCTAATGAAGGATATTACACCAAAGAATGGAACATAGAAGACGAAAAAGTTGTAATTACCATCAACCTTTTAGAAAAAGGTTGATTAAAAAGAAAATTCATCGAAGACACATTCAATTGATCAATTGACATATTTGCGGTGGTAAAATGACTTTAACAGAATCAGAATGCGAATACATAAAAAATGAACTTGGAAGGGAGCCAAACTCCCTGGAATATGGAATGCTGGATATAATGTTTTCCGAGCACTGTTCCTATAAAAGCAGCCGTCCGATCCTGAAATTATTCCCAACAGACGGTGAAAGAGTAATATTAGGTCCAGGAGACGATGCAGGGCTTGTTGAAATTACAGATGAACTTGCCCTGGCTATTGGAATAGAAAGTCACAACCATCCATCTGCGATTGAGCCATATGGAGGTGCTGGTACAGGTATTGGTGGAATAATCCGGGATATTTTGTCCATGGGGGCTATGCCTATTGCACTTCTTGATTCGCTGCGCTTTGGGTATCTGGAAGATCAAAGATCACGATATCTATTTGAATACGTTGTAAAAGGAATTTCTGATTATGGAAACCGGGTTGGAATTCCAACTGTAGGTGGAGAAGTGGAATTCGATGATAACTTCAAGTTAAATCCACTTGTTAATGTGATGTGTGCTGGGATAGTTCGAAAAAACGACATAGTAAGAAGCATTGCCCCTAACCTAGGAGATGTATTTGTGCTTATGGGAGGCAGAACTGGAAGAGATGGTATTCACGGAGTTACATTCGCGTCCGAGGAACTTACCACTGGATCAGAAATAGAAGATAGGCCTGCAGTACAAATAGGCGACCCATTCACCAAAAAAATGGTATTAGAAGCTACGTTAGAAGTATTAGATAAAATTGAAGTCGTTGGTTTAAAAGACCTGGGCGGTGGTGGTTTAACCTGCTGTATTTCTGAAATGGCAGCTAAATCTGGAAATGGCGCAATCGTTGAACTGACAAAGATTCCGTTAAGGGAAGAGGGAATGACTCCCTATGAGATCATGTTATCTGAATCCCAGGAACGTATGGTTTTTGTTATAAATCCTGATGATGTAGATGACATAATGGAGATATTCAAAAAATACGACCTTCCAGCAGCAGTTATCGGGAAAGTCACAGACACTGAAAATCTAGTTGTGGAACGTTATGGGGAAGTTTTAGCTGAAGTGCCTACTGAACTTCTGTCAGACCCCCCAGTTGTATACAGAGAAGCCCAAAAACCAGTTGAAAATGGAGACTATATGGAATTGAAACATATAAAGCCGGAAAAAGCACTTTTAAAGCTTCTCTCATCAGAAAATATTGCTTCTAAAGAATGGGTTTATCGACAGTATGATCATGAGGTACAAATAAGAAATGTGATAAAACCAGGTGATGATGCAGCAGTTTTACGGATCGATGAGGGGAAGGCAGTTGCACTAACTGTAGATTGTAACAGTGCACATACAAAACTGGATCCTTACAATGGTGGGGCTGGTGCAGTTTCAGAGGCTATAAGAAACGTTGTTTCAATGGGTGCGGAACCTATATGTATAGTGGATTGTCTAAACTTTGGAAATCCTGAAAAACCCCAGGTTTTCTGGCAGTTTAGGGAATGTGTTCAGGGAATGGCTGATGTTGCAAAAAGTTTTCCTGTGCCAGTAGTGAGTGGTAATGTGAGTTTTTATAATGAAACTGAAGGTGTAACTGTAAATCCCTCTCCAGTAGTTGGGGTAGCTGGAATAATGGATATGGAAAATATAAAAACATCTGGCTTTAAAAATGAGGGTGATAAAATAATTGCTCTTGGAAAGACTTATCATGAATTGGATGGTTCTGAATACCACAAGGCTATACATGGTGTTATACAGGGGACACCACCAAAGGTCCGTATTGAAGACGAACTAAAAGTAGCCAAAACAATTCTGGATCTTATAAAAGATGATAAAAACAAGGATATAACTGGAGTTCATGACTGTTCAACTGGAGGCTTAGGTGTTGCAATCGCTGAGATGGCAATTTCTGGAGATATGGGAGCTATCATAGACCTGAAGATGGTACCTAAAGAAGATGAGAATATGGTCACGACCGAAATTCTATTCTCAGAATCTCATGGGAGATACGTTATTACAGTAAGAAACAAATCAGTTCAAGATATATTAAACAAAATAAAAGTACCTGCAGCTATTATCGGAGAAGTTGGTGGTGATAGATTAATTTTCCAACCATCAGTAAACATAGGAGTTCAAAAACTCAAGGAATCATATTATGGAGTAATAGAGAAATTTATGGCTTGATGTTATGAAAAAAGAGATTTTAAGGCAAATAATTCATGCATCAGGTATTTTCATCATTTTTCTTGAGATATTCTTTGATCCAGTTATATTGATACTGATCTGTTTGGGTATTATAATTTGTGGAGTAATCATATTCAGGTTGGACAAATCTCAACATATATTTTTATTCTCAACTATTTTAAGAGGACTCAGGAGAAATAGTAATGAAAAAGGTTATATCTATTTTTTTATTGGAGTTACTATCGCTTTAGTATTATTCAGCTTTAACCTTAGTATCGCAAACGCTTCTATATTACTTCTGGCGCTTGGAGATTCAGCGTCTACTGTTTTTGGAAAAAAATATGGAAAAACCCCATTACCATTCATAAAGGATAAAACTTTGGAAGGAAGCCTGGCTTTTTTTATAATCGGCTTTGCAGCAACAACAACACAACTTCCAATATGGCCATCTTTTTTAGGTGCTCTTTTTGGAGCCATTGCAGAAGCATATAGCCCTATTGACGATAATCTTTTAATTCCAGTAATTTCTGGCATTATTATGAGTTTAGCAATAAATTGCATATAATTTGTAACTATAATCGGTGCCCCCAATTAGCCTTTTTAAAAAAGTTTATATTGAATATAAGTCAACAAATCCAGAAATTTCAAATTTTAAGTACATTTTAATCTCCAAAAATAGATGCCTGTTTATCCTTCATGCTAGATTGGTAAATTTTTTATTTCCAAAAATTGAATATATTTCAACATAACCATTGTATTTCCAATAAATGTAATCCCAAATATAATAAACTAGCAAAAATATAATAATACTAATAATACTAATAAATACAATTTGAATAAAAATCATTAACTACTTATTACATTAACTATTATCAATCCCATAATCAATAATTAGTTCCAGTTTTAAAAAAATAAATAAAAATTGATTGTGTTATGATGAAAGATAAAGAAAAATCCAAAGAACAATTAATAGAAGAAATAAAAAAATTAAACAGCGAAATTTCCGAATTAAAAGGTTTAATGGATTCTAAAAAGTCTGAGAGACCTAGTATTTCAACAACTTTTCCAGAAACAGAATTAATTCTGCATAGTGTTTCAGATTTGATGATATACATGGACACAGATTTAAAAGTGATCTGGGCTAATAAAGCTGCATATGACTCATTGGGTTTAAGTGATGATGATACAGAAAAATTACAGGGAAATTATTGTTATAAACTTTGGCGTGACAGTGAAGAACCTTGTAAGGGGTGTCCAGTAGCCAAATCCCTGCAAACCGGGCAAAAAGAAGAACTTGAAGTTAAGGCTCCAAGTGGTAGAATCTGGTATGTAAAAGGTTTCCCAGTTCATAACAAAAATGGTGAGATAATAGGTGTAGTAGAGATTGCGCAAGAATTTACCGAACGTAGAATGATGGAAAAAGCCTTAAAAGATAGTGAAGAAAAATTAAAGAACATAGTTTATGGAACACCCATTCCTACCTTCGTCATTAATGAGAATCATCAAGTCATTTATTGGAACCGGGCCCTTGAGGAACAAACCAACATTAAAACATCAGATGTATTAGGCACACGAAATCATTGGAAAGCTTTTTATAGCAATGAAAGACCATGTATGGCTGATTTTATAGTTGATAGAGATTTAGAGGATATACCTAAATTCTATGCCGGAAAGTACAAAAGATCTAATCTAGTAGAAGAAGCCTACGAAGCATCAGATTTTTTCCCATCTCTCGGTAAAAATGGGAAATGGCTACATTTCACAGCAGCCCCGATTAAAGATGCTAAAGGCAACATAATCGGTGCTGTAGAGACTCTCGAAAATATTACAGAGCAAATAGTAGCTGAAGAATCTCTTAGAAAATCAGAAAAGCAGTATCGTGATTTAGTAAAAAGTGCATTGGTTGGGATCTATAAAACTAATGTAGACGGTGATATTCTATTCGCAAATAATGCTGCGGCTGAAATGTTCGAATACGATTCAGCTGAAAATATGATGCAAGATACAATATTATCGCGGTTTAAAAATCTTGATGAACACAGGACTGCGATTGATAAGCTACAGAAAGAAGGTAAATTAAAAGACTATGAGTATGAACTTTTAACAAAGTCTGGGAAAACCATTATTGTTCTTTTGAGTGCCACCATAGATGGAGATATTATATCTGTCATGACAAGAGATATTACAGCAGAAAAAAAAGCTGAAGAAGATCTCAAAAAAGCTTTAGCAGAAAAAGAGATACTTTTAAAGGAAATCCATCATCGTGTTAAAAATAATCTGATGATTATATCCAGCCTGCTTAATCTTCAATCACAATATATAGAGGATGAAGAGACCCTGGAAGTTTTCAAAAAAAGTCAAACACGGGCCCAGTCAATGGCACTGATTCATGAAAAATTATACGGTTCTGATGATCTAAAAAGTATCAATTTCAGTGAATACATCCAAAAACTGGCATCAGATATTTTTAAAACTTATTTATCTGATAACAGTAATATAAAATTGAATCTTCAGGTTGAAGATCATGATCTAGACATAAATACAACCATACCTTTGGGTTTAATTGTAAATGAATTGATTTCAAATTGTATAAAATACGCTTTTCCAGACGGAAAAAAGGGCGAAATAAATGTTGAATTTTTGCTGAGGGATGGTACTTTTGTCCTCGAAGTCGGTGATAATGGTGTGGGCTTTCCTAACGGTTTAGATTTCCGAGAAACGAAATCT
>VGTM01000003.1 GCA_016874685.1 Methanobacteriota archaeon | reverse complement strand
TCTGGAGGATGATGAAAAAATCATATTTTTTCAAAAATATTAAAAATAAAAAAAAATAAAATTAAAATAAAAAAAGGGATTAAATCCCAAATTCATTAATCAATTCTTCTTTTATTTATATTCACTATATATTATGTCTCTATTTCTGCCTCATTTCATTTTTTTGTGTTTTGAGGTGATTTTATTCAAAAAATAAGGTAAAATATATTTAAATTAAGTATCTATTCTTTATAAGATCGAAATATAAATGATAGAATACAATTATGATTAATATCAATGTCTTACATGACCGAAAAAAAGTGTTTATATTTATTAATTAGTCCTAATAAATAACTGAGAGGATAATATGCCGGTTATAACCGTAAACTACAGTGACATTTATGAACTTCTGGGAAAAGAGGTTCCAGAAGAAAAAATCATAAAAATGCTTCCCATGATTGGAAGTGATATAGAGGATTATGATGAAGAAAAAATACGTGTGGAATTTTTCCCAAACCGCCCAGACCATTTTAGTGTTGAAGGAATTGCAAGAACACTTAAGGGTTTCCTAGAAATTGAGAAGGGAATGCCAGAGTATCTGACAAGCTCTTCAGGTATGAATGTTGAGGTAGATCCAAATCTAGCTGATATAAGACCTTATGTATCTTTCTGTGTTGTTGAAGATATCAATCTGGATGAAGATAAACTGAAACAGCTTATGGAATTCCAGGAAGACCTTCATTGGGTTATAGGAAGGGACAGGAAAAAGGTAGCAATAGGAATTCATAATTTAGATGCTTTAACTCCTCCTTTCTTCTATAAAGCTGCCAAAGGCGATGAAATATCATTTGTACCTCTTGAATCCAGCACAAAAATGACTCTAAGCGAAGTTCTTCAAAAACACAAAAAAGGAAGAGAATACGCACATCTGGTTGAAAAATTCGACAGGTATCCGCTTATTGTGGATTCAAACAATGCTGTACTTTCAATGCCCCCAATAATAAATGGAGAGCTTACAAAACTTACAACAGGCACAAAAAATATTTTAATTGATGTTACAGGGACTGATGAGAAAGCAGTAAATTATGCACTGAATATTATTGCCACATCTTTTGCTGAAGCAGGTGGTAAAATAAAAACCTTGGATGTTATTTACAGTCATAAAAAGGTTAGCACACCTGATTTAAATCCAAGAAAGAAGAAAGTTACGCTTAAAAATGCTGAAAATATTATTGGAATCCAGCTTACTGTGTCTGATATTGTAGATTTTCTTGGAAAAGTCAGGATTGGTGCTGAAATTCTAAATGAAAATGAAATTCAGGTCTTTGTTCCTTCATACCGGATGGATATCATCCATGAAGTAGATGTAGTCGAAAATATTGCCGTGGGGTACTGTTTTGATAATCTAAAACCTGAAATACCTGAAGTGTCCACCATAGGCAGAGAAGATAACTGGCAAGCCTTTGATCAGATTCTAAGAGAGATAATGGTTGGAATGGGTTTTTATGAAACTATGAGTCTAATGCTCACAAATGAAAAACAGCATTTTGAAAATATGAAACTTACTGAGGATGATAGAGTAATAGTGGCCCAACCTATATCTCAGGACAGAACAATGATACGGAAAAGCCTCTTAAATGGTTTGATGGAGTTTCTGGAAGATAACAAACATGAAGAACTACCGCAGAAGATCTTTGAGATTGGTGAAGTTGTTTTTATAGATGAATCTGCTGAAACAAGTGTAAAAACTGTGAAAAAATTAGCAGGAGCTGTAACACATTCCACTGCAAATTTTACTGAAATAAAGTCGATTGTGGATTCATTGGTTCTAAATCTTGGGCTTGGGATGGAAATTGAATCATATGACCATCCATCTTTTATTAAAGGAAGATGTGCATATCTTAGAGGAGTCCATGAGCATGAATCACCAGGAGATGTTTTAAAAGAGTCTTCTTTGGATGGTTCGTTGTGTGGATTCTTTGGAGAAGTTCATCCAGAGGTTATAACCAATTTCAATCTGGAATATCCTGTGATTGCATTTGAGGTTGAATTTAGTCCTCAAAAATCATGATAATATTTTTCTCATTCTTTTTTTATTCTAGTTTGTCTTTTTATTTTTTTACTTTTATAGGGTTCTAGTTATTCTATTCACCAATTACTGTAACCATAACCTTTCTACTTCTGGGACCATCCAGTTCAACAAAAAAAACACTTTGCCATGTACCAAGGTTCATTGAACCATTTTCAACAGGGATGGTTTCGCTGCTTCCCACATAGAATGCCCGAATATGTGAGTCAGCATTGTTGTCAATGGCATTATGGAGATAATTTCTATCACTGGGTATTAACGATTTAAGAGCATTTTCAAAATCTTTTATTAAACGGGATTCATTTTCATTAATTACTATTCCAGATGTAGAATGTCTTGTAAAAACATTTATTAATCCATTTTTAATATTAGCTTTTTTCAGAATTCCGGCTATCTCATTGGTTATGTCTCTAATTTCAAGTCTTCTACTGGTTCTTAAACCAAAGGACTCATGTAACACACCCATATATACACCTCAAAAATGTATAAGAAATTATTTATGATATTTTATGAATTCAATTTAATATTTAACTTTCTATAATGATTTAAATTACAATTTGAAAGCAAACCCATATACAAAATAATTAATAATTAATTTATTTAAAAATAAATTTAATTAAGTAAGAAAATTAATTTATCGAGAGAATCGGGATGTTAAATTGAAAATAAAGCTTTTATCCTGATACACCGCTCCCTCAGGACAAATTTCCATGCAGCATAAGCAGTTTATGCATTTAGAGTAGTCAAATTCAGGGATATAGACTCCTTGCTGAAGAGCATCTACAGGGCAGCTTTCTATACAACTCTTGCAATCATCACATTTTTTAGAGTTAATTGCAGGTCTACTCCACCAGAATTTAATTAAGGCTTTAACTATAAGAGATGGAAACAGATCAATTGTGCTGGAAAGATTTGGTGGCCATTTAAAATCATTTATAATCTCAGGTTTATATCCCAATATTTCAATATTTTTTATTTCTCCTTCACCTAAACTCTGTTGAATCGCAATTCGGTTTGTAGGAATTTTTTCAGGGTCTTTGCCCAGAATATGGCATAAGAAACAATCCAAGGCAACACCGTCCTCACTTGCTAAGATCATACCCAGTTCCTTAGGATCTCCAGAAGAAGGACCAGCACCATCCATCCCCACAATCCCATCTACAATGCTAAGATTTGGCTTGGTTAAAGTGAATATATCAACCATTAATTTAGCAAATTCTGCGGGTTTAGGAGCTTTACGATGATAATCTGTTTTAGTTAATCCTGGAACAACCCCAAACATATTCTTTATGGCACAGGTGAAAATAGTCAAACTATGAGTCTTTATTTTAGGGAGGTTGATTATAAAATCACAATCTAAAACTGGTTTGGATATATGATACTTTCGGCCACTTCTGCTCTTTAAATAGACACCAGATTTTTCAAAATTTATTATTTCTACATTTAACCTTTCACAAACTTCAGTTATCCCCGTAGCTCGGAAGTATTCATTTATATTAGTCTTTATAATACCGCCAGGACTGTCTCCAACCATTGGAATAGCATCAGCTGCCCTTACAGTATTAATGACCGCTTCGATAACTGATGGATGAGTGGTAACATTGGCTTCGGGGGCTTTTGCCATGAGCATATTGGGTTTTATCAAGACTTTATCAGCGGAATTAATAAAAGATGAGATTCCTCCAAGCAAGTCTAAGCAATTATCAACAGCTTTTTGAACTTCTAATTTATCATAAGATTGACATTCAGTTATTGAAATTACTGTTTTTTCCATATAATCAGCCAAATTCAGATTTGTTTTATAAAATTTTTTATCAGGAAGTTTTTTATAAAAAGTATTAAATTTTAAATATGTAATTTTTTTAATGTTAATTTTTTTAATGTGGGATTTTTAGTATTTAAATAGCTTACTTAAAGACATCAAAACTTTTTTTAACATTTATCATCACTATAAGTCAATTAGAGGCGTTTTTCTTTGATCAAAATTTGTAGCTATATTAAAAAGCTATTTTAAAATAATTAACTCTTTTAAACGGAAGATCTAAATAATAATATTTATAAAATCTTGATAACTAATATAATTTTAGAGGTTTAAATTTAGGAGGAATTTAATGAAAAAATATATGTTTGCAGCTATTATCCTCATAATAGTTGTAGCTGCATCAGGTTGCATAGGACAGACTGGGACTGGATCTGGAAATTTAAAAAACGAATCAAAGAATGTTAGTGGTTTCAACCAAATAGACCTCAATGGTATGGGTACTCTTATTATAACCCAGGGTGACAAAGAATCGCTTACTGTTGAGGCTGAAGATAACGTTATGCCCTATATAAAAACCGACGTAAGTAATAACAAACTATCCATTAAATTCGAAAATAATTCACCAGTACCTACTAAGCCAGTTAAATTCTACTTAACAGTGAAAGATATTAACTCAATTGCCATTTCAGGAAGTGGAAAAATTGAATCCAATAAATTAAATGCCAAAGATTTAACTATAGTTATCTCTGGAGCAGGAGAAGGTAATCTAACCAATTTAAACGCCACAACACTAACTATTACAATATCTGGAGCCGGTAAAATGTATATCGCAGGTAATGTCACTAATCAGACCATAACCATCTCTGGAGCAGGTGAATACACAGCAAATGATCTATCAAGCAAAACTGTAACAATCACAATTAATGGAGCTGGAAAAGCAACTCTTAGGGTGTCTGATCTTCTAAATGCAATTATAAATGGAGGAGGCGACATTTCTTATATAGGAAACCCGAAAATAACTCAACAGATAAATGGAGCCGGAAATATAAAACAGATACCTGGTTGAAATTTAAACCATTTAAATTTCACCTTATTTTTTTTCTTTTTAAAAATAAATTAAAATTATAGCATTATATAATAAAAAGAAAAATTATATAATATTAGACATCCTATAATCTATTCCTTAACCTATTCCTTATTTTTAAGTACGTTTTATGAATAAGTATATGATATAGGCCAATACAAGTATGATAATAATTGGGAATAACCAGAATATTATATTCACCAGAACAATGGCAATTACAATAGCTATAATTATATATATAACGTCTATAAGTTCCATATCTTAACATTGCAATTTTTGATATATAAATTTATTAGAAATTTCGAGGCAAAAAATGAAAATACTTGTCGTAAACAATCATGGACAATACAATCATAGAATTTACAGGACTTTAAGCTATCTAAACATATCTTCCGAGTTAATTCCAAACTCTCTGTCTATTGACGAAATAAATGAGAGAAATCCTACAGGTATTGTTCTGGGAGGGGGCCCATCAGTAGAAATGTCTGGAAATAGCTTAGAATATGTTAAAAAATTGGATTGTCCTATTTTGGGTATTTGTCTTGGTCATCAGATCATTGCAAAGACCTTTGGAGGTGAAATCGGACCTGCAGGCAATGAGAGTTACGCTCAGATCGAAATAGTGATAGAAGACGAAAATGACATCTTTAAAGGGCTTGGTAGTGATGTTAAAATGAAAGTATGGGCATCACACAAAGATGAAGTAAAAAAATTGCCAGAAGATTTCAAAATCCTTGCAAGTTCTTCTATTTGTGAAATTGAAGCTATGAAACATAACAAAAAGCCCATATACGGTGTACAGTTCCATCCTGAGGTATTTCACACTGAAAATGGCCCAAAGGTATTTGAAAATTTTTTTGAGGTTTGTAAGAGTATTAAATGTTAATTTGATAGTTATAATATCCATAGCCAATAATACTATTTTAAAAGGTGAAAAAATGTTCAATCCATCTAGTTTTATTCAAGAAGCCATCCATGAAATCAAAAAAACTGTGGGCGATAAAAAAGCGATAATTGCATTATCTGGTGGTGTTGATAGCTCTGTAGCCTCTGTATTAGCATCCAAAGCTATTGAAGATAATCTTATCGCTGTTTTTGTGGATCATGGGCTTCTTCGTGAAGGGGAAGCTGATTATGTTAAAAATACATTCCAGAAAAGGTTAAATTTCAGATTTGTATCTGCAGAAGATGAATTTCTAGATAAATTGAAGGGTGTTGAAGATCCTGAAGAAAAGAGAAAGATTATTGGAGAAGTTTTTATAAGAGTTTTTGAAAGAATTGCAGAAGAAGAAGGGGCTGAGTTTTTGGTTCAGGGGACAATAGCACCAGACTGGATAGAAAGTCAGGGGAAAATAAAATCGCACCACAATGTTGCCCTACCCCATGGGCTGGTTCTGGAGATAGTAGAACCAATAAGAGAACTATATAAAGATGAAGTCAGGATTTTAGGGACAAAACTCGGCCTTCCACCTGAAATTGTTAATCGACAACCTTATCCCGGACCAGGACTCGCTGTACGTGTTGTTGGAGAGTTAAGTTCTGAAAAAATAGAAATATGCCGAAAAGCTAACGCCATAGTAGAAGACGAAGTAAAAAAAGAAGGTCTTGACGAAACATTGTGGCAATATTTCGCAGTTTTAACTGATACCAAAGTCACCGGTGTTAAAGGAGACATAAGAGACTA
Source organism: Methanobacteriota archaeon (assembly GCA_016874685.1). Taxonomy (GTDB): domain Archaea; phylum Methanobacteriota; class Methanobacteria; order Methanobacteriales; family Methanobacteriaceae; genus VGTM01. Next base: position 42,894 of record VGTM01000003.1, on the reverse strand, counting down.
TGGTTATCTGGTTATCTTAAGAATGGTGGAATCTCTGGATGCCATGACTGCTAACGTTCCAGAACTCCCCTGGAACATGATAAAAACCATCTCACAGCGGATAACTGCTGAAATTCATGAAGTCACCCATGTGGCATTATCTGTAAGCGATAAACCGCCGAGTACAATAGAATTTGCTTAAATTAGTTTTCTTATATCAGTTTTTTAAAACTATTGAAATTAATTAATATTTATTTAAATAAAAAAGATTCTCTAGGGATGATTTATTTGGAACTTTTATATAAAAGACCTTCGAAGGAAGCTAGAATGGCCATGTGCAATGCTGCGATGAGTATTGATCATGCAGCAGGCAGAACTGAATATATTAGAACAGCAGAGGATAGTGTAAGCAATATAACAGGTCACAAACACGTGAAAATTGTAAACAGTGGTAATTCAGCCATACTTTCAGTTATGAGTACTTTCAACAACAAGATCCTCATCCCAGACCAGGGTGGCTGGATTGGATTTAAAAATATTGCCAAATTCCTTGGTATCGAGGCCCTATTAGTGCCAACAAATCTTGGAATCATTGATCCAGATGTTCTAATAAATATCATCGAAGATAAAAATCCAGAAGCTCTCTTCCTTACAAGTTTTGCAGGATACATAGGAGAACAGTCCATAAAACAGATATATAAAACCTGCAATGAAAATGGTGTTACTTTAGTTGAAGATGCATCAGGTGCTGTAGGGGATAAGAAAAAAAGATTGGCAAATGGTAATCATGCTCATGTTATCCTTGCCTCAACTGGTTATCCTAAAATAATAAATGTTGGAAATGGTGGGTTTATATCCACAGATGATAATAAAATCCTCAAATCTGCTAAAACCATTTTAAAGATAGTAAAAGCAGATTCCATTACATGTGCAGGGATATCTGCAGAGATTAAAAATGCATCTCAAACTTTGTCAGGAACAGTTAAAGCTTGCAAATTTTTAAAAAAAGAACTGGAATACAGTATCCATAAAGATAAAAGAGGTATAACCATTGCTTTACCTGTCAATGATCCACAAAAGGTTGGATATGAACTTAGAAAGAAGTTAAATGTTGAAGGAAGAAATATTATTACTATCTGCCCCAGATATGAAAGAATTAACGCAAATGCCGTGTGTGTTGAAATTAAAAATCTGGATTTAAGATGTTTAAAGCTTGAAAATCTTGAAGAAATCGTTCAAATTATCAAGGAAACAATTTAAATCTATTATCAGGTTTCTAATATTAGCAAAGTGGTTTTTTCAATCATTATTTTTGTGATATCAACTACGCTTTCCTCTTCTACATCTAATATTTTATAAATTCTTCTTAAAACATTTTTATCAGGTTTTAAAAGATCATCATCTCTTTCTCCAAGGATGGAACTGATTTTATTTAATATTTCATCATCACAACCTACAAAAACAGCACAAAGATTCATCTTACCTTCTCTAACGCCTAAAATATCTAAAGCCTTTGATATCTGCCTTTGGGCGGATGTTCTTACACATATCTCAATTCCAAGGTCTTTAGCAATGTTTTTTCTCCTTTCAAATGCTTTAAGGGCATGAATGGCAGCGTGAAGCACATGTTCCCTACCTGCAACTCCCTCGGCATTTAAAAGCTGTATTGTGCAACCAGGATGGGATTGGCTGATTTTTTTTATCTGACCCATTAAATTGCCTAAATCACCAACAAACAATCTAAAACCAGATATTTTGATATTATATTGCATTTTTCCTCTCTAAATTAAAAGTATTTGAGTAAAAAACTTAATTAACTAATATATAACTTTCTCCTACGTTTTTTTAATTCAAAGAAAAAATATAAAAATTTTAATGGGAACTAGTTTAATGGGGAATATCAATCTTCAAATTCACCTTTCAGATTCCTTTAATTTTTTGTCAGCCAAAATTCTATTTATTCCCCCTATAAATGCTTCTACACTTGCCATTATGATATCTGCCTGGATACTCCGGGCACTTACGATTTTATCTCCGTTTCTAAGCTTTATCACCACATCAATCAGAGCATCTGTACCTCCAGTTACAGAGTCCACATGGTACTCTTCAAGTTGGATGTCAGCAACGTCTTTTATGGCTTTTTTAATGGCAACTATTGCAGCATCAACAGGCCCTACACCAACACCAGCTTCAAGTTTTTCTTTATCATCTATTTTAAGTTTAACTGATGCAGTGGGCATTACCTTGTTTCCAGATACTATTGTGAGTTCTTCAAGTTCAACTGCATTTTCAGGCAATAGTCCAAGTACGTCCTCAGCTATTGCCTCTAAATCGATATCTGTGACTTTTTTTCCCATGTCCCCCAGGGTCTTTACCCTTCTGAATATCTGGTCAAATTTTTCTTGGTCAACACGCAACCCCATCTCCTCAAGCCTATTTTTAAGAAGACTGGAACCTATGTGTTTACCAATTACAAATCTTCTCTGATGTCCAACAAGTTCTGGTGTTATTGGCTCATAAGTCTCTGCTTTTTTTATAACTCCATCTGCATGTATCCCTGATTCATGAGCAAAGGCATTTTCTCCAACTATGGCTTTGTTAGGCTGTAAATACATACCAGTTAACCTAGCTACAATTTTTGACACTTCATAGAGCATCTGTGTATTTATCTTTGTTTTTACATTGTAAAGCGAGTAAAGAGACATTACTACTTCTTCTAAGGATGCGTTTCCAGCTCTTTCTCCTATTCCATTTACAGTTACATGGACTTGAGCTGCTCCTGCTCTTAATCCTGCTAGGGAGTTGGCCACAGCAAGTCCAAAATCATTGTGACAGTGAACACTCACAGGTACATTCAACTTGCAGAGATTGCCATAAAATTTATACGCCTTTTCAGGAGTTAGCATTCCAACAGTATCACATGCACATATTCTCTTGGCACCGGCCTCTATTCCTTCTTTAAACACTTGGGTTAAAAAGTCGAAATCACTTCTTGTAGAATCTTCAGCTGACAGTTCTACCAGTAAACCATGATCAACAGCATATCCAGTGCATTCAACAGCAAAACGTTTTACATCTTCTCTTGTCTTTCTTAGTTTATGTTCTATATGGATATCAGATGTTGGAACAACCAGATGGATGCTATCTACACCACAATCTAAGGCAGCATCTATATCCACTTTAACTGCCCTGGTAAAACTACATATTTCAGCAGAAAGATCTTCAGAAACAACTTTTTTTATCCCTTCTCTTTCACCTTCAGATGTTATAGCTGAACCAGCCTCTATAACATCAACACCTAACTCATCAAGTCTTGTAGCAATTCTTAACTTTTCATCAGGTGTTAGAGAAACTCCAGGAGTTTGTTCCCCATCTCTCAGTGTTGTATCAAATATTCTAACGTCCAATAAAGCGATCCCCCACATTCATTTTATATACCTCCATCTTAATCTATTCCTAATCTATTCCTTTTTTTAATACACCTTTTTTAATACAGATATAACTCTGGTTAAACTTTTGTGCATTCTTATCTCATGCTGTTCTATTATTTTAAATTTTGTATGATTTATTAATCTAGGAAGATCCAGATAATGAGGTGTTGCAAGACAAAGATATCCCTTCTCTTTTATTATTCTCTGCATACTGGAAAGAGATTCTTGATAGAGCTTTTCAACTTTTTCTCCAACTGTAGATGCAGAAATACCATACGGAGGATCTGTTACGATTGCATCTACCTTGTTCGGGAGTTCTATATTCCTTGCATCACCCATATAAACTTTATAATCGCTTATACCACAAAAATCCAGATTCTCTCTTGTGCCTTCAACCATTTTCCAATCTATATCCATTCCTATTAACTTCGCACCAATGATTCCAGCTTCTATTAAAATGCCCCCAGTACCACAGAATGGATCCAGAAGTATTTCACCCTTTTTTATTTTTGATAAATTCACCATACACCTTGCAAGTTTAGGGCTCATGGATCCCGGATAAAAAAACGGTCTTTTATGTGGTTTTAAGTTGAAGAAATGTTTTTTATTTACTTTAACTAATCTTTTGCCAACGAAAACTTTTCTGTTGAATAAAAGTACCCTTATGAATGTTTTTGGATTATCAAGATTCACAACGGCCCCATTTTTTAGTTTTCTTTTAATAACACCTCCAATTTCCGATTCCATAACTTGAGAGTCTAGATCAATTTTTGTATAGGTTTTTTTAACCCTTACAGCATAATCGTAATCTATAACACCTTTCCAGGAATATTCTAGGACATCAGTATTTAATTTATTTATATCTGTTTTTATAATAAGTTCTGATATCTCATGAAGAAAGCCCAGCCTTTTAGCTAAAATATTAATGATCCAATCGTCCCTATCAGCGATATTCAAAACCAGGATTCCATTATATTCACATTTTATTTCAAAATGTACTCTCTCAGACTCCAGAACTGCTATGACTTCAGCTTTAGGTAGTGTATCATGTTCACGTGATAATATTAAAAGGAGCTCCATAAGTTAGATATCCTCCTAAATATGACTTTAGGAAGAACCGAAAATATCAAACCACTCTTTACCAAATGTTTCACAAGAAGAGATTGAGAGTCCATATCTCCATATTGTGAAATAACATTTTCAGTGCCTTCTTTTTTAAGTTTAGTAAACAGAAAATCAAGATCATCATTGTTTAAAAGTTCAAAAGATTTCTGAACTTCAAGTTGAATTTTTAGTTCATCTTTAAATCTCTTCCTATATTCAGTTTGATATTCACGCAAAAGTTGGGGGTTTCCTGTTTCTATGGCCCTGGATACTGCCTTCGAAGCCATTTTTGCACAAGCAAAACCAATATTGAGCCCACCACCTGTTGTTGGCTTTACCTGAGAAGCTGCATCACCAATCAATATAGCTCTATCTTTCACTATCTCCTTTTTAGGGTCATAAACAGGTATAATTCCATGGTATTTTTTCAGAATAGTTGCCTTTTTGAATTCTTCATGATTATTCAAAAATCCGTTCAAGAACTGGTTTAATTTAGAATAATCTAAATTAGAAAATAATCCAATACGTGCAGTGGATTCAGATAATGGGATCACCCACAAAAATCCTGGGGATATTTCAGAATTCACATATAAATTGACATAATCAGCGTTAAATGTATCTTCACCCATATCCACCAAGTATTGGGCTGCTTTAACTGTCTTTGGCTCTGGATTGAATTCTTTTGAAACTACTGATGAGTAGCCACCAGCACCAACAACAACTTCAGCAGAAAATTTAGCATTTTTTAGATATACTTCTCCAGTTTCAATGTTCACATGTTCTACTTTATGATTTAGGCGAAGTTCTGCACCTTCCTGAACTGCTAATTTGGCTAAAAATTGGTCATATGCAACTCTGTCTAAAACATATGCTTCAGGTTCCCCTTTACTGACTGAAACTGTCGTACCTGATGGAGAATGTAGGTGGGCTCCATAAACCTGGTTAAGTATGAATTTTTCAGGTAAAAAGTTTACATCTTTTATTTTTTTGCCCACAAGGCCGGCACATTGTAGAGGAACACCAATTTCCTTCTTTTTCTCCAATATTCCAACTTTGAATCCTCGCTCTGCCATGTATCTTGCAAAAGTTGAGCCTACTGGTCCTGCACCTACTACCATGACATCATAGTCTTTCATGTTATCTTCCCTTATTAAATAGAGTCATTTTTGTAAATTATTTTTAATACCAATATTTCTAATCAATTTAAATTATAGTTAAGAGCATAACTTATTAGACTTATAGATCAAATAAATCATGGAATATCAGTTTGCATCTGCTTAAAATCACTTTTTCCACTTTTGTGTTGAACACATAGTTTAAAAAGTTTTGTACTTGACTATAAATTATTTAGAATATGATTTAGTTCCTTTTTACTTATGAAATGTATAAACAATTCACGCTTAGTACATGATGCAGAGAATAATAAAACAGATATTATTGATTTAATAATCTATTTTTTAAATTTTTCCCCATGTTTTGCCATGATGGATTTATCTGTTTTTGATGTTTCTGGAGGTCTTTCCATCTCCAGATCTTCCCCTTCAATTTTCTGGTTTATCATATTTTCGATTCTTTCAGGATGAGGGATATTTTTAAGAAGGAGCCTGGTGACTTCATGTCCTCCAAATATTTCAATATCTCCGCTTTTAAACAACCTTTCAGATAAACTCTGTGATACAGTTATATCCTGAATTTTTTCATAATGAATATAAGTTCTCTGTTTAGTCATTACACCCTTTTGGATGAGTACTCTCTGGTTAGTAATCATATATTTCGTAAATTTCCATGATATTAAATCCCAGATAACCCAAATAACCAGTGCCAAAATAAGAATTGTGATTATGATTGTAGTTGCCGAAAGCAGGGGAAGTTTAACAATATCAGTTAGAGATGTTTGTAATTTGACAACCATTGTTATTATCCAGCTATAAAAATATATAATCAAAAATAAAATGATAATTTTAACTATAGCGGATTTTAGATGAACCATAAGACGTGGATTGGTCTCTAGGATGATTCTCTCTCTAGTATATGAATTCATTTTTTCCGTCTCTTCCATTTTAATCACTCCATTTGATATTATTTCCAAATGGACTAAATAAATTTATGTTAATATTTTATTTGAAGTTTCAACAAATAAAGCTACAATGATTAAAGAAAGGATTAGAATTGAGGAGACAAATATCTTACTTAAGACTGACTTGGTAAGGCATGGATTAACGGATTTTATTTTAAAAGAACGATCAAAACTTAAAAGTTATATCAGGAGAAATCCAGGGTTTTTAACAACTTTTGAACCACTTTCACTATTTTCTATGGAAGAATCACCATTTATAGTGAAACTCATGGTAAGATCCGGGAGAATAGCAAATGTTGGTCCAATGGCAGCTGTTGCCGGTACTATTTCACAGCTTTCAATGGAATATCTGAGAAGAAAAGGTGCAAGATATGTAATTGTAGATAACGGCGGTGACATAGCCCTTAAAACTAATAAAGATGTTATAACTGGCCTTTATGCTGGATCATCCTCATTATCAGGTAAAATTGGGTTTAAAATAAAACATGGAAGAACTCCTATGGGAATATGCACATCTTCTGGAACAGTAGGCCACTCAATCAGCTTCGGAAGAGCTGATTCTGTTACTGTATTTGCTGATCATGCCAGCATTGCAGATGCACTTGCAACAGCCATTGCAAATGAATCTCTCGGAGAAATAGATCATGATGCAGTACAGAGATGTCTTGAAAAAGCAGAGAACTTCAAACAATATATGAGGGGAGTTTTGGTGGTGGTGGGAGAAGCTGCAGGGACTGTTGGAAAGATTCCGCATCTCATTCAGACTGATAATAAGGTGGTTTTAGGAGATTTGTTTGATCTTTATTAAAATTAAGTAAATTTTCGTTTATTAATGCACATTTACATATTAAATTTCGATTAAATTTCAAATTATTCTCTTTTTTTCATGATTATTTGAAATTAATTAATATTAAAAATTTTTATTGAAAAAAAAATACTAAAAGCCTCAGATCGCCCATCATTCATCATGTATCAGAGCTCATAGGGTTCATCATTGGCTTGAATTTAAAAAAATCTAAAAATTTAAAAAATAAATAAAAAAAGGCGTAGATTTAAAAAAATAAATATCTACGCTACGCTTTAAGAAGCCATAAACTTTTTAACCGTACATAACTCCAGCTTCTTTTCTTATCTCTTCATCCCTTTCTATACCAATTGTTTTTTCAACAGCATCCATGAAGTCATTCATAGCTACAACTGACCTTTCTTCTCTTATTGCAAACATGCCTGATTCGGTACATATTGCTTTGAGGTCTGCTCCTGATGCTCCTTCGGTTATGGATGCAACGAGTCTTATGTCCACTTCCTCGTCTAAAGTCATGTTCTTGGTGTGAATCTTTAGTATCTCCATTCTTCCCTCTTCATTGGGAATTGGCACTTCGATGAATCTGTCGAATCTACCTGGTCGAAGTAGTGCAGGATCCAGTATATCAGGTCTGTTAGTTGCTGCCACAATTCCAACGTTTCCTCTGGATTCAAATCCATCCATTTCTGCTAATAACTGCATCAGAGTTCTTTGAACCTCTCTATCACCACTTGTTGAACTTTTCAATCGTTTTGCAGCTATTGCGTCTATTTCATCTATGAATATTATACTTGGTGACTTCTCTTTTGCAAGTTCAAATACTCCTCGAACCAGCCTTGCACCTTCACCAATGTATTTGCGCACAAACTCAGATGCAACGATTTTTATAAAGGTTGCATGTGTTTCATGTGCCACCGCCTTTGCAAGCAGAGTTTTACCTGTACCTGGAGATCCATATAGAAGAACTCCCTTTGGAGGTTCGATTCCAATATTCTCGAAAAGTTCAGGTTTTTTAAGTGGTAATTCCACTGTTTCCTTTATTTCAACTATCTGTTCACCTAATCCACCTATTTCTTCATATGAGATATCAGGTCGTTCTTCAACTTCCATACCAGTTACAATAGGATCCTTCTCAGATGGTAAAACATCCACAATACTGAATGTCTGCTGGTTTAGAGCAACTCTTGCACCAGGTTCAAGTAATTTTTTATCTATAAAACGTGAATATCCAATAACAAAATGCGGTCCAGTACTGCTTTTTACAGCCAATCTCCCGTCTTCTAAAACTTCCGTTATTGTAGCCACCACCAACGGAGGGGTTCTGAACCTTTCTATTTCCCCTCTCAGGGATTTTACTTCCCTGTCCAATCTAATCTTTTCATTTTCAATTAAAACCTTATCTTTTTCAAGCTTTCTAATCTTCCACATAAGGTTTCTTTTAGTTTTAGTACTCTCTTCTTTTAAAATTTTTATCTCTTTTTTTAAGTCTTCAATCTTTTTTAATATGTTTCGGGAGACGTTATCCATGATCCTAGATCACTCCTATCTAAATTTTATTGATCTTAACTTGTTTTTGATAATATTTAAATATTGGGGTATAAAGAATATAATGAAAAAAATACAAAGGGATCGGCATGAGATGTGAGATATGTGGAACAAAAATAGTTGGAAAACCTCTGAGAACAAAGATCGAAGGATCTGTTATGCTTGCATGCCCTAAATGTGCAAAATTAGGGAAAATACAAAGAGAACCACCTAAAAAAGCAAAACCCAAATTTATGAAAAGTCGTCCCAGAAGGTCAGAACCAGCATACGAGGTTCTTGAAGATTATAATATCATTGTAAGGGAAGGAAGAGAAAAAAAAGTATGGTCTCGCGAAGATCTGGCTGAAAAAATATATGAAAAAGTTTCTGTGATTAACAGAATAGAGTCTGGAAGGATGATGCCTGATATTAAGCTTGCTAAAAAGTTGGAAAGAACCTTGAACATAAAACTTTTAGAGAAAACCGAAGAAACTAGTGCAGATGAATTCAGAAAATCATCCCTTAAAGGAGCTACAATTGGTGATATAGCTAGAATAAAAAAAGGTTAAAAAATAAAAAAGTTAATAACTAAATTAATAAGTAAAACTAATCAACAGATTTTAGAGAATAATAACCCTTTAAAATCGGTAGTTTGTTAAAAAGATGCTTTAAAACTTCAAATTCCCGATATTCCTTACTTATTACCATTACATGACCTGGAGGATGTATTTTTCTTACCTGCATGATACTCTTTGTGCTGTCTTCGGCTACCTTGATGATGGATGCTCGATGGCAGGTTACCCTTAATTTCTGTTTCAGGATGTTCTCTACCAATTTATCGGCTTTTTCTGGATACATTATTCTTGGTTTTCCAACTATCTTTAGTTTTGCGTGTCTTTCAATATCAGCAAGAGTGTTCAAAAGTTTTCTTTGATTATCTGCCCTTATTAAAACCAATGCCATAATAAAACCTTTTATTTTAATTAATTTATTTTAAAAATGAAGTTATTAAAGTACTCCTAAATAAAACCAACAATACCAAAACAAATCCTATGGCAGTTTGCATATTTCCAATAATATCCAGAACAGAACTACTTATAGGTAGATTCCAAGGTGGTGATGTCCTATGGTCTGGAAGTGGCTTGAAATAAACTCCTACTGCTTTTGAACTTTCTTTTACATTGATATCCCTTGGTTCTACATAATTTACACCTGCTAAAAGACCCCTGTCTATTGCAGAGTTTATGTCTTTGGCTATCTCAGCGCTACTGTATCCATGTTTTTTTACTGATGCTATGACAATTTCATGAGTAGTCTCTTTAATTCCAATCTCATCACTACCATAAACTGAAACTAACACGCTTTCCCTAGTTACTGTTATAGTTTTTTCCAAAACTTCATAAGCATACATGGTTTTTAATGGAGTTCCATCAACTGGACAATTAGTATATTGTTCTGCTGTAGGAAAACCTACACTCCATCCATCAACAGGACATTGCTTACTGTAAGGAGTATCCATGGGAAATCCAGTCTCATTTATTTTTTGAGGGGTGAACATGTCTCCTGTGCTAATTCCAGAATCCAAATTAACCGCACCTCCACCATATTTTTCACCTGCCTCTTTTGATACTTTTTCAAAAACTTTGCCCATTATTTCAGTTGCTGGATAACCATCTCTTATCATTCTACCTATCATAACTGCAGTTTCTTCACGAACCCTAGTAGCTGTTCCATAAAGTGGGTTACCGTGTGTATTTCTTAAATGTATGATGGCTCCTCTCTCACCAGGCTTTAAAACTGCAAGTCCACCTGAATAGAGGGTCACTGTGACAACGCCATCACTTGAGACCTGCACCACATAAGCATCGAAAGAACCTGCAACCGCTGCACCAATTTTAGGACCTCCGGCCATTATTCTTATACCTGGAAACGAATTTGCAGCTGATGCAGCTTCAGCGGCGTCGGCTCCTGCTTCGAATTTTTTTATGGTCTCCACAATAGCCTGCAATCTGGGGGTGGTGTTACCTTCACCTCCAGATAAAACAGCAAACTCGTGTTCTTTAGAATAAATAAAGGTTGCCTGGAACATGTTAGGAGCAAATGACATGCTTCCAGCTGCAGCACCGTTTGGATCATTTCCAGTTGGATCAGTTATTATAATGCAGTTTAAGGTTGCTGCAGACGTATTTACAAACATGACTATGACTGCTATAAACAATAAAAATCTTTTCAAGATTTATCCTCCATTAGTATTATTTATTACAACTGTTGAAAAGTCTTCAACAACATTTACGACAACTATTCCTTGTTCTTTATCAACAGTAATATCTACAGCGACTATAGGCGATATTTTAGTCCCTGAGATTGTGGTCATCATTGCATATTTTTTTGCAGCTTCTATTGCCTCATTTAAAGGTAATTCTCGTTTTGAGGTTACAAGATTATTTCCTTTAATGTAACTTCCAGGTCTAAGTCCTGCTTGGGCAATATTGCTACGTATGGAATCTGTGGGAACAATATCATTCCCCTTTATTATAACTCCAGATATGGGCACTCCACTATCATTTCCAGGTGTGGAAGCAAATGACATATAGGTCATAAACCTACCTGAAACTATTAGCATAAAAGCCAATATCAAAATGACCAATGTATCTCTTCTTATCTTCACAAACATTCTCTCACCTATATCAATAGAATATTAATAGAATCAAACACCTATAAAAGTTTTAATATCTTGTTTATATGTAACTGCAGCCTCACCAAGACATAATATTATGTCTGCATCACATTCACTAGCTGTTTTCAATCCCTCAACTACTTGATTAGAGGTAGCCCCCAGATGACCTTTTCTAAATTTATCTGGAGCATTATCAGTTAATAAAATTTTTTCAGAGTAAATAGAATTTTTAGCTACCTTCCTTGAATAAAAAGAAGCAGGTATTACAAAATCAGCTAAAGAGACACTTCTTTTCAGTATATCTATATCACCAACTTCTCCTGACTCTGATGAGATTGTTATTACTGCAGCAATTTTTTTATTATTATATATTTTTCTAAGCTCTCTAAGAACTGTTTCAACACCACAAGGGTTATGACCATAATCAATGATAACTTCTTTACCTTTGAATGTGGATATGTATTCTAATCGTCCGGGTACACCTTCAAAAGTTTTCATTGCCTTTCTAATTTCTTCTATATCTACATTTAAAAATTCTCTGCAAGCTACAAAAGCCCCCAGAGCATTGTATATATTATGGAGTCCCATGATCTTTAAATCTATTTTTAATTCTCCTTTCAGAGTTAGTAGAGTAAAACTACGGTCTTTTATATCTTTAGCTAAATAATCTGGATCTGGTCTTTCTAATCCGCATTCACAGGAATAATATCCAACACCTGGAATAGTCTCATTGATTGATAGTTCTCTTCCACACCAACATAGCTTTTTTCCCTCTTTTGAAGAGTTATAATCCACTCCAAAGGTAATAAGATCTCCTGAATAATCTAAATTGTTCACGAGACCATATACTGTAGGATCATCTGAATTTATGATAATCTGTTTATTTTTTAAACTTTCAACTAGCTCCCCTTTTATACGTGCGTATCCTAAGAAATCCTGATCTTTTTTAAGATGATCAGGAGTTATATTGGTTATAACACCAGATGATGGTTTGCAGCGTTCTATGATGAATCTCAGGTCTCCAGGATTTCCAGAAATCCCTGTCTCGAGAACTGCTACATCCCCATTTAATCTGGATTGTAATGGGGGGATATACTCTGCATTACCTTGTAGACCTGTAAGATTGTGCTCGGTGGGTTTCAGTCCTATATGGTAACATATGTGTTTCATCAATGAGACTGTGGTGGTCTTACCATTTGTACCTGTGATATATATTATCGGTTTATCTGGTTGAAATCTCTCAATCAGACCTTCAACATCCATCAATCTAGCGTTGCTCTCATTTATCTTTTTGAAAACTGGAGATTTTTTTTCTAAACTGGGTGGAGGCACAATGCATGTTGATAAGTCAAAAAATGACTTTGGATGAGTTGAAAAATACAATTCAATGTCATAATTATCTAAAGTATGCTTGAATTCGCATTCTCCTTCTGATTTAAGATCAGTACCAATCACTTTAAAACCATGATCCATAAGAACTCTGGCAGCTAGATTTCCCACTGTTCCACAAATCCCTATAACACCAAATATTTCTCTATCCATCCTATCCATATTTCGCACATCCTCCCTCTATTCCAGAAAGCATATCAGATTTCACCTTCCGATAAGCGCTTAATGCTCCAGGACCTACATGTAATATTATATCTCCTGGTTTCGAGTATTTGATGGATAGCTCCCCTGCATTTTCTAAATTCTCAACAGCAATTTTAATGGCTTCTGAATCTTCGGCTCCTATTAAAACTTCCCAAGCAGCATACATATCTAGATTTTTAATACTTTCATTGTATCCACTGGCAATTATAACTTTTGCATATTTACCCAGTATTTTGCCAATCTTTTTCTTATCCCTAACAGTAATCCCATCAGGGTTATCAATCAAAACAACTAGAGGACGTCCAGAAAAGAATTTTAAGCTGATTTCTAGTACTTCAGGTAAATGGGCTGCATCAAAATACAGTTCTCTATGGCAATGCTTTCCTAGATATTCCATGCGCCCTGGAACCCCGTTAAAGTCACTTAAAGCCTGTGTAATGTCCTTCTCGCTTAAACCATAAGATATTGCTGCTGCAGCGGCAGCTATAGCATTTTCAACATAATATAATATCATTTTAAAATCACTTTCAAATTCTCCCTTAATCTCACTAAGATTGTATTTGATTTTTATTTTCCCATTACTGGCCTCACCAAAAACATTGCAATCATTCCAATCATCTTCTCCTGAACAATACCACACCACTTCATCTCTTACGGACTTTACAAAATCTTTAGATTTTTCATTAGCAACAAGAACGTCACACATATTAACTATCAGTAATTTACGTGCTACATATTCGTCCATAGACCAATTAAATTCTGTGAGATGCTCAGGAAAGATATTGGTGAGCACTCCAACTTTCAAATTCAGCGGAGAGAGAAGCCTCAATGTACCGTGTGGAAGCTCTAAAACAGCAATTTCATTTTCTTTATGATAACCACGAACTATTCCATCAACTATAACCTCACTGAGCAAATCTGCCTGCTGCGATGAACAGGTCCATACTTTATAACCAGCAGATTTAAATATATCTGATAGAATAAGCGTGGTGGTAGTTTTTCCAACTGAACCAGTTATTCCAATTACATCAATATCCATTTCTTCATCTATTATTTTTCCAATATACTCATCTTTAATAATTTTTATATGATTTTCAATTACGGTCTGTCTTATTGGGCTATCTCTGGGTATTGTGGGAGAAATGTATACTTGATCAAAATTTTCAAGCTCTTCAGGGATATCTGACCCTAAAGAGAGCTTTACTCCTTCTTCCTCCATTTTAAGAAGAATTTTTTTTTCATCTTCTGTAAACTCCTCTAAAAGTTTTTTATCTCTGATAGTGACATTAAAACCCGCGTATTTCAAAATCCGTGCAGCAGGACGTCCTGCATTACCTGCCCCAATAACTATACAATTCATAATGAACCTCATTCTCATTGCTTAATCATTATATATATTTATTACATATAATACTGATAAGGATAATTTTATATAAAATTGTAAATAATTATAGAATTAGGGAGATGTTAAACAATTGTATTTTAACATCATCTAAATATAACAACTTAAGTTCCAAATAAAAGGTTTTCACATGTTTTTTTATCATTAACAACCTCACTGAGCTTTAAAAAAGCTTCACTCATTGCACTTACTATATAATCATTATCAACGCGTTCCGCATCTTTTGAAGCAAGATCTATCCTTATTGTTGGAGAACATCCTGGCATTCCGACCGCAGTAATAGTTATTATATTATAATTCCTTAAAAGAAGCATAGAAAAAATAAACGCAATATCTGTGTGAGATAAGGAAGTTTTGATACCTTTTCTGTTTAATTCATGCATAAGATCATTTGCTGAAAGCATTATACCTGTTGGAGTTTCTTTAATATTAGCTAAGGTGCTTTTTAAAGCTTTATAAATATCATTTTTTTTGTGAAAAGCTTCAAGCATGTTTTTTGGATTGAACTCCTCCAGCGCCCTTGCCATTCCAGCGATGATTGGTGGTTGCGCCTCTAGGCCAAACTCATATGCTTTTGATTTGATCATGTATATTAGATCTTCCTTTCCAGCCATGATCCCGCCTCTAGGTCCATTCATCAGTTTATATGTGCTTGTTATGACCATATCCGCACCCATATCTGTTGCTTTTGGTTGATTATATATCACTGTTCTTAATCTAGCTCCTGATGCATCGTCTACGAAAATAGGGATATTCTTTGATTTTGATATTTCAACGACTTTCAAAAAGTCTTTCTGTCTTATTATATCGTGGTCCATTGTGGATCCAGTTATCATAACAAGAGATGTATTATTTGTAACTCTAAATTTCTCAATATTGTCAAATTCTTTATAACTAGCTCCCACCAGCCTAACACTCCTTGGAGTTGCTGGATGAGAAGGCATTCTGGGCAGATAATGGACCACCTCATCCCCTGGTTTTACCAAAGCCAAAATTGTGGCTAAAATTCCTGCAGTAGTCCTATTAAATGGCAATATCTTCTCCCCACCAAGGTGTTCAATCCCAAGACGTTCTAATTTTTCTTTATACAATGCTGGCCCCACATAGGTTTCAAGAAGATCTATGTCATCTTTTTTTAATGGAAAACCTCCTGCAAGACCTGATAAATCGTAAATAGTTGATCTTCCCTCTTTTTTTATTTTGGATTTTATGATCTTTAAAGCAGTTTCTCTTTTTTTTACTTCAGCTTCAGAAGAACCAAGTAACATTTATTTTACCTCCCTAAAAACTTCTAACTATCTAATAAACTATCTAAAAACATATTATATATACTCTGACTCCTGAATAAATCATAAATATTAAACATAAAATGATTATTAAATAATCTTGTACCAAAATCTAACATTTCTCGGTCTTTCACATATTTTTTCAGTTTTATTAGAATATAATTTGCTGTGGAAGTCACTTTCCTGAAATAAACCATTAAAATTCTCCTATTCATCAGCCAAAAGATTTTATCTTGAATTTGTTGATATAACAATTCTATGCGATTTTCCTAGAAAAATTCATTTACATAACTGTTTATACAGTTTTTTAGAATTTCGTCATTAAAGTTTTATATAGTTATCAGTTTCATGGTTAAAGTTTGTGTAGCTAATAACATAAAAAAAATCATCTGGCCTAATTAACAAAATTATGTTATATAAATCAATAATTTTTGGCAAATGACCTTAAAATCATTATTCAATATTATTTAACTAATATTAAACATATATGGAGCATTCCAATCAAAATTATGTGATTTTTCGTATTTTTCCTCGATTTTTATAATTTTTATAATTTTGTTCATATTTATAAAATATTATAAAATAGTTTTATTCTATCATTTATGGAATCCTTTATTAAAGGCCAATAAAAAATTTTATGTTAATTAATCCTCTTCATTTCTTTTAAGATTCCTTTTGCAGGATCCATACCCTGCGCACCAATCAATAAAATAACATCATCCACTTCTGCAGATTTTAGAGCATATTCTAGAGCCAAATACAGCTTATCACGAAAAATATAGTTTATCTTCCTCTCCTTTAATGTTTCAATAAAAATATTTTCTTCTTCTTTAAGTACTGTGTTGGCAGAGTCCACAACATCGCTGCTATTTGTAATTACAAGTTTATAATCAAAATTTCTAAGACCATCTGCAATAGCTTCAGCATTGAACTTATTTATAGGCTCACCTCTTGAACCTCTAATAGCAGAGACTACACAAAGCTTTCCATTTCCCATGGATACTGCATTTTTAATGGTTGCCAATATACCGGCCGGGTTATGAGCAAAATCATCTATTATTAATGGCTTCTCACTTAGTATGGAAAATCTCCTTTTTAGGGGTTTATATAATGAAATAGCTTTTTTTATGATTTTTTTGTCAACCCCTAAAGCTATAGAAGCCCCTATTGCAGCCATGATATTGGCGATGAAATGCTGGCTTTTAAAGGGGAGATCTTCAAGACTGATCATAATATCTCCCCTATAGAAAATTCCTTCATCTCTTAACTCTATGTCAGAACCTTCATTTCTGTTCCCAAAAAATAGAACTTCTGTATCTGAACCAGTAAAACTTTTCATCTTTCTAACAAATGGATCATCAAAATTTAAAATTGCATAGCCTTCATTTAATGCCTTGACAGCGCCGGATGTTTCATCAAACATCTCTTCAATTGAGTTTACAAGACCTATATGATCCATTGAAACGTTGGTTACTACCACCACCTGGGGTTCCACTGAAGATGTCATAATAAACGCATGGTTTTCCATAAGCCTGTCAAACCATCCCTGAACTTCAGATATTTCTATCACCATTGCTTCTATTTTTTTTCCAAATTCTGCTATCTGTTTGGAAACCATGGGATCAATTAGGGTATTAAATTCAGATTTTGAGTCTGTGTTGGTGTAGGTTATGTAGTCTGCTTCCTTTAAGATTGAATAAATCATATGAGACGTAGTTGATTTTCCGTTTGTACCAGTTACTACAACACGTAAAGAATCAGAAGCATATTTTTCAACAGCCCAGTTTATGGCAAATGCATTGGCAAATTCTATCTTATGGATTATTATCAAGGGTATATCCAACTCAATGGCCATTTTTAAGGCATTTTCACGGAGATCTTCTGTAATGATACAAGATACTCCCCTTTCAGATGCCATTTTTATACCATTTTCATCTATCCAGTGCCTTATTACCACATCACCCCCTTTTGCAGGACTTAAAATATTGAATATACCTTCGATACTTTTATCAGAGCCTATAAGCTTTCCATTTATTTTTTGGGCAAGATAAGATGTTTTCATCTAATTCACTCTTTATGTATTCTACAAACTATCTCTACAAACTTAGGACTTTAAATAAATAAATAGTAGCGATTGATACGACCAAGGTAATCATCCAATAAATAAAAGTTATCTTTCTCTCTGATAATCCTCTGTAGTGTAAAGTATGGTGTAAAGGTTCCACAGCTAATTTTATGATGCCTAATCTGTAAAGGAGGCTTATCATGACTGAAATGATTGGGACTGTAAGTGCAACCATGGAAAATAATATTATATTTCCTAAAATAGCTGCGGTAGCATAACCTGCTCCCAGGGCTATTGATCCTGTATCACCCATAATTATTGTTGCCGGATATCTGTTGAAAATCAGAAAGGCAAAACAAGCACCTGAAATTGCTATAAAAGGAAGAGATGCATTAATATTCCCATTTAAAATCGAAAAAATAGCGGATGCTGCCGATGCAATTGCAAGAATACCAGGTGCAAGGCCATCCATACCATCTATTAGATTAACTACATTTATTGAACCTATGATTCCAAATATAATGACAGGAATTGCAAAAATACCCAGATTAAATCCTAAGATGGTTGAACCAGCAGCTCCAGTTGCAATTAAAAATAAACTAATTACAAAGTGAACGAATATTTTCTGCCTTTCCTTCGCTCCCTTCTTTACTGGAACCTTCCCAATTATTTCAACCTTCCCTTCCGCTAAAAGTTTTTTCAGATCCCTTTTTGCCTTAGCTGTTGCAACTCTTGCCTCTTCACCAACTTTTAAGGTTAATTTACCTATATATACTGAATCTGAATAAATATTTTTAACCACTTTTTGAAATTCTTTAGGTTTAAGTCCAATGAGATCATCCATAATCCCAAATAACCCGCCGGCCATCATCATCATAGTTGTTATAATCATATTTTTATTTGTAAAATAAAAGCAAGTAGTTAAAAGGATTCCTAATAAAATAGCTAATCCTCCCATTGTTGGAGTTCCAGCCTTATGACGATGTTCTGATATCGTAGGATTGTCAGTAATTTCTGCAAATTTTAATGCTTTCCGCACAAAGATAGTAAATAATAGAGTGGATACAAACGCGATAATGAATATAATAATTTCCATTATAACATCAGTCAATTAATCACCTTTATATTTAATTTCTTTGCCATCTCAAATGCTTCGGTGGCATTTTTAGCTCTTATGGTTATTCTCTGAAAATTTTCTAGACCATGTAATATCCATGAGTTTTCAGTAGAAAAATATTTTGGATGATCTTTACTGGTACTATAATTACCAACAGGTATCTCCAGAGAAAAATTATTTTCCATTTGTTTTTTAATTTTTTTAACACTCCACGTACCTGAAGCCATATTTACCAGTTCATGCATTGGATTTATGTTTGTTGAAGCAGTTGTAAGATATCTAGTACCACTTGGTCTTGTATTCATCTCTATAACATAAGTATCTTGTGTTCTCATATCACATATCATGTCAACATCTGTATTTCCTTCAGCACCGAGAATTATGGTTACTTTGTTGGCTAAACTTCTTAGATACTCATTATCCAAACCATCTATGTCTGCCGGTGCTGTTTTTGTCTTTTTAAGAGGATGAAAACCTTCCATAGTGGTTTTCCCTTTGTATACCGGGACTAAAGGGATAGATTCATCCCTCCATCTTAAAACTTCAACAGAAATCTCAAATCCATCCATAAATTCTTCGGCTATAGCTTCATTATAATCTTTGAAATAGGTTTCTAATTCACTGGCAGAGGATACAATCTTTAAACCACTCCCGCCCTGACCTTCACGTTGCTTTAATACAAGAGGGTAAGATTCGGGTTTTAAGCTGTTTCTTGAAATTTTTCTACATTTTGGGGTCTTAATTCCATTTTTAATCAAGAATTCCTTTGTCTTAAATTTATCTATGGATATCTGTGCTGTTTCGATCCCTGATGCAACCACAGGCAAATCATAGACATTTTCCAACTCTTCTTTAAGCCTTGCAATCTCAACAAGAGGTTTGTCTACTCCTATAAGCGGGACAACAGCATCCACATCTTCTTTTATTGCTATATCCTTTGGATATTCCATTCCTCTGGGAACTATATAATGAATATCTGAAAGATTCAGGTTGGGCGATTTTGGGTTGGACTCTGTTAAAATAGTTGTAATCCCCTCCTCTTTAGCATACATAGCGACATCGTCGAAAAGTCTCGCCCCTATAAATAATATTTTCATTATATCACTGGAAAGCTGTTTTATTGACACTATTGATAATGGTGATTATAATCTTCTTATTTTTATTTTGTGCTATATATCCCATTTAGTCAATGAATAATTTGAAAATCTTTAAAATCCACGATTTTTAAATTATAGCAAGTAAAAATCCTTATCTCGTTTTTAAAAAATATCTCAATAATTGAAAATATTATCTTTATATATAAATATTTGTGTTATCCCTAATGATAATTAATAGTCAATAAATCATGGGTAAATCTAATTATGATCAAATCATAGAAAATGAGAGTAAATTTCATTTAATAATAAATCTTAGATACACTTTGGAGTATATCAACAACAGTTTCAATACTTTTTTTGACTTCTTTAGAAAGATACTGTGATATATCCATGTTTTTTGGCTGAATTCCAATGAGAACTATTTCGGCATCAGTTGAAGATTCCAGATAAGTAATAAAAAAAGAGAGAGGCATTGCATGTGTTGATAAATTATATTCCGCAATTTCGCTTTTTTCAACAATTCGAATATATCCCGGCTTCTTTTTCATGTCCACTGCATCAATGAGAATCACATGGGTGGGATCCTCCCTTCTTATCAAACCTGTGAAGTTCTCAGGCACCATGCCTCCATCAATAACTATAATATTTTCATGTAAATTTAATAATTCAGATAAATTTCTGGCTATGATGGATCCAAGGGCATCATCGCCCCTCAACTCATTTCCAATGCCCAAAATCACCAGTTTTCTATTATTTACAGGATCTCCTAAAAATTTTTGTAATTTCGGTTCTAATGCTATCTAATCCACCACCCATAATGTAACTCAAATTAATTTCTATTGTATCTCCCCTCTCTACCTTAATTTTATCGGTAGGAACAAATAAAGGTGGGTTGAGCATTGGTGTGGGTCCACAGATTATATCTGAAGCAAGCAGAGTAAAACTTATGATTTTGATACCGGATAAAATTCCATCTTTATTTATCTCAAATTCCAGTTTTACGTCCACTTCTTCTTCAATTTCATTTTTAAAATCAACTTCACCATAAATTGTCATATTGCCCAGTACATCATGATTAGGGCGTTCATCACATTCATAACAAATATTTTCTGCATTCATAAAAACAGGTTCAGCACCATTTATTAGCTTTTTTGGAATCATTTCTCCATCTTTTTTTAAATACTTCAAAAGAGAATTTATTACTGTAACCTGTTCTTCTTCAATCAAAGCAGTATCTAACATTTCACATATTATTAAATCTGCCTTCTTTGGAAAAGAAAATTCTTTCACATCTTTATTGATTACAGATACGTTTTTAAAAGACCTGAGATTCCATCTTGCACATTCTGCCACTTTAGGATCTATCTCTACAGTGTAAATAAAATCAACAAACGGAGCCATCATAACGGAAAATATACCTGTTCCGGCTCCTATATCATATACGATTCCCTTTGCATTTTTTTTTATGGCTTCGTGGAATCCTGTCAATCTTTCCCAGTCAGATAAAAGATTTTGATGATAAGAACTTACACTAATCAGCTTCAAGTTCAATATTTTCTCCAACTGCTGTGCTTGTAAGCCGCACATGTTCAACGCCTTTAAGTCTCATGATCTTCTCTGTAAAACTGCGAATGTATTTTACATCCCCTTTAACCACGATGACCTCAAGACAATATTTTTCGCTCATGTGCACGTGCATAACTGCGTTTATGTATTTTCTGTAGTCATGCTGGATATCTGTTAGATCTTCCATAACATCAGTGTAGTGATGATCATATATTACGGCGACAATACCTACTCTTTCACCTTCCATCTCATTCATCCACTGATATCGTACAATATAGTCTTTAAGAGCATCTCTAATCCCTTTAGACCTTGATTGATATCCTCTATCTTTTAAAACCTCATCGAATTCATGTAAAAGTTTTTTGGGCAAAGACATACTAATTCTCATCATAATTTTCCCCCATTATTACTTAAGATAATATTACATATTGATAGTATTTAAATGTTGTCCTTCTAGAACAATATTGTTCCCAGAGGACAATAATACAATGACTAAATTAGTATATATAATATTAACGATTATCCCGCAAAATTAATCATCAATTAGATAAATAATATTAGCAGTAATATTATATATAATTATTCAACCATTGGAGTGATAGAATGAAAGTTAAAGAAGCTATGAACCCGGGTGTTATAACAGTTAGTCCATTCACAAAACCTCTGGAAGCCTTTGAGAAAATGTACAAAAATGGTGTAAGAAGACTGTTTGTTTTGGATGAGAATGAAAAACCAATTGGAGTAGTCTCTTACACTGATCTTATAGGTACTCTGGGAAGTCTTAAACCTAGAACAAGTGATATAGAAGACATAAGAGTTGTTGATATAATGATAGAGGATCTTATAATCATATCTGCAGACGACAGAATAGAAGACGCTGCGAATTTGATGTTAAGAGCAGATATATCGGGATTATTGGTTTTGGAATATGAAAAGCCTGTAGGGGTAATTACAAAAACAGATATCTGTAGATTAGTAGCTGCTGGAATATTAATTCCAGTATAAAACTTTAAAAAATTTAAGAATTAAGATTATAAAATTAAAAATTTAAAAATAAAAATGCTTTAAATGCGGCTGCCGGGATTTGAACCCGGGTCGCGGGCTTGGAAGGCCCGAGTCCTAACCAGACTAGACTACAGCCGCAAAATATCGATGCGGCGTCCGGGATTTGAACCCGGGTCGCTGGCGTGGCAGGCCAGTGTCTTAACCAGACTGGACTAACGCCGCATACCATGGTTTTAGGTTCAGACTATATAAATATTTTTATGTTTTTTAAAATCACTATAATAAAAATGAGAAGTTCAAAAGTAATTTTTTTTAATTAACAAACAAAAAAAGCCTGAAAATCAAAATATGAGTTTATAAATAAGATTTTATATATCTAAGACTTGATTTTCATTTAACAGTTAATACATATATCAAAGAAATGAAAGATTATTAATTGATTATTTTTTTACGGTATATTATCTGAATAAACTCAAATCAGAATTAATAATACCCAAATTTGTTAAAAACAGTTTTTTTCAACTAAATGAGCGATCAGATTGAAATTTGGGTTATATAATTCAGATCCAAAACATTTATATATTGGTATAAGGTAACTTAGTTCCGGTCAATTTCATCGATGTTAAAGATCGACAAATTTATATATGACCTAAGACCATCTGTTTTGGTTAATAACAATCTTGGGAAAAGAGAGATAAACAGGGAGTTTTTAAAACGAATGTTAATCTTAAAAAATTTGGGTTTCCTTTGGCAATTATAACCTTTATACTAGTTATGCTAATACCTATGGATGGTTTGAGCTATTCAGGGCATGCAGCCATTGCACTTTTAGTTTTTGCTGTTATAATGTGGGCCACCGAAGCTGTTCATTTAGCAGTGACTTCTCTTATAATCCTGTTTATACAACCAATAATCGGTGTAGCAAGTTTTAACAATGCAGTAATTGGTTTTGCAAACCCTATTATCTTTCTGATGATTGGTGGTTTCATAATAGCAGAGGCTATCCGTAAAAGTGGACTTGCTCAACGTTTAACATACTCCATGCTAAACAAACTGGGTACCAGTCCGAGTAGGAGTCTTTTTGTAGCTGTTTTTTCAACAGGCATTTTATCTGCATGGATTGAAAATGTCGTAGCGTTTGCCATGCTCTTTCCTATTATAAAAGAGATTATACCCATTATGGGTGTAAATGACCCTGAAAAAGGAAGAAGTAACTTTGCCAAGGCCATGATATTAGGAGCATCCTATGGTTCACTGGCAGGGGGATTTGGAACAGAAATAGGAACCGCTCCTAACCTGATGGCAGCAGCATATACCCATATCCCCTTTGTAGACTGGATGATCTTCGGTTTCCCCCTGGCCATAGCACTAATGTTGATAATCTGGAAGGGACTGGGATGGATATTCCCCTCTGAAGTCAAGGGAATAGTTGGTGGAAAAGAGACTATAACGTCAAAGATAGATAAAATCGGTGCAATGACTAGAAAAGAGAAGATAACATTAGTAATACTGTTATTCACAATATCATTGTGGGTTACGACCAGCTTTACAGGTATTAACAGTTATTCTGTTGCACTGATTGGAGCTGTGCTGTTTTTTGCTTTTGGAGTGGTCGAATGGAGAGATGCTCAGAAGAACGTTGACTGGGGTCTTATAGTGTTCTTTGGAGGAGCACTTTCTTTAGGAGCTGCATTACTTAATACAGGAGCTGCTAGCTGGCTCATACAAGATTTAATAGGATTAATGGGTAACAACGTATCCACATTAGCTATAACGCTGCTATTGATGATCATAGCAGTTCTGATAACGCAAGTCATGTCTAACATAGCGCTTTCAGCCATACTGATACCATTATCAGTGACTCTTGCATCTGCACAAGGACTACCATTGGGAAGCTACGCTGTTCCCGTAGCCATAGGATGTTCATTATCCTTCATGTTCCCCATGGCTGACCCAACAGTTGCCATGTCATATGGAACAAAGTATGTTTCCATAAAAGATATATTGAAAGCAGGCATTCCTATGGTTATAATCGGAATCATTTTGACTATTATTGTGCTTCTTACCATTGCAAGGCCTGTTTTGGCAGGATAAAGATAAATAATCAAAATTTTAGAATAAATTTTCAATTTTGTGCAATTATTTATTATTATTATTTTTTCAAGTCTGATTATCTATTCATGCCAAATCTTGAATTAACTAGATCAAATCCAAAAATTTAATCTTATTACTAAAAATAATCCTATAATGCCTATTTCTAAAGCTATGGAAAAGTTTATATAATGAATTAACCTATGAATATAAGGTTTCAAAGTTTAAACAAAAGGTGAATTTCATGTACATAGTGATAATGGGTGGTGGAAGAGTAGGTTTGAGTCTTGCTTCTTTTTTAATTGCCGATGGACATGATGTAACCCTCATTGAAAGCGATGATTCTTTGTGTGGAAATGCTGCTTCTGAATTGGATGGATTGGTTATCTGTGGTAATGGTACAGATACTAAAACCCTTGAAGAGGCTAATGTTAAGGATGCCGATGTTTTTGTTGCTGCTACTGGGCATGATGAATCAAATCTCCTAGCATGCATCCTGGTTAAAGGATGCAATATTCCAAAAATTATCGCCAGGGTGAGCAATCCTGATCATGAAGAAGCATTTATTAAAGTAGGTATAGATGCTGTTATAAGCCCAGAACTTACTGCCGCGAGCTATCTTGAAAAACTCATAACCAGGCCCAAAATTGCCGATCTAGTGATCATTGGAAAAGGAGATGCGGAACTACTGGATGTTTCTGTAAAAAACACAGAAATCATCGGGGAAAAAATTGGGGATATAAGCCCTACTGATGATTACATAATCTGCGCTATTCATGAAAATGGGGAAATAAAAATTCCAAAACCCGACATGGTCCTAAAAGAAGGCAACAAAGTTTCAGTTCTTGTAAAAACAAAAGCTGTTAGAAAAGTAGTGAAGATGTTTATTAAATAGTTATAGTAAATTTTTAATTATATTATTAATTAATTACTTAGTTGTAGTTTGATTGTAATTAGCTATTAGGATATAAATCAAGGATCTAATTGTTCATTGAGTTGATCAAATGCACTCTCTTGCAAAATCAAATAACAACCCAACATTCCCAATACTTCACTATACGGGTCGCCTGTGCATACTTCTAGGACTTTTAATGTTAGTTCCCATTCCAGTTGCTTTAATTTATAATGAAACTAATATGATACTTCCTTTTGTGTATTCTGCAGTAATAAGTATTATTATTGGATTTATACTAAGAAAGTTTTTTACCAGTAATACAGACTTTTCTCTAAAGGGAGCTATGATATTTTCAGCCTTTGTTTGGATGGTCTTATCTGCCCTGGGGGCTCTGCCATTCGTTTTTTCTGGAGTTTTGCCTTCATATTTAGATGCTTTTTTTGAGAGTATGTCTGGTTTCACCACTACAGGTTTTTCAATGATTACAAATCTGGATGTTACACCATATACAATAAATTTCTGGCGTGGATTTACACAATGGCTTGGTGGAATTGGTATTATAGTGCTTGCTTTAACAATTCTCTCCTCACCAGGTGTTCATTCAATGCGTATGTATATGGCAGAAGGAAGGGAAGAGAGAATATTGCCCAGTATACGTCATACTGCTAAAATCATATTTTATATTTATATACTGTACACAGTGCTTGGAATTATTCTATACATAATTGCAGGAGCTCCTGTATTTGATTCTGTATTTTACACATTTACTACACTATCAACTGGAGGATTTGCAATGAAAAATCAGAGTATAGCTTATTATCACAGTTTTCCCATAGAATTGGTATCAATGATCCTCATGTTGATCGGTGCCACTAACTTTGCACTCCACTATACTGTTTTGAAGGGAAATTGGAGGGAATTCTTCAGAAATATAGAAATAAGAACTGCATACCCCATATTAACAGTTGCAACAATCATAACAGCCGCTGCATTATTTACACATAATACTTATGGTGATTTTTTAACCGTATTTAGATATGCTGTTTTCCAAACAGTTTCAGCCATAACCACAACCGGACTTCAAACAACCTATCCTGTATCAGAGATAGCAACCAAATGGGGAATTGGAGAGCTAATTCTCATCTTGTTGATGATTATAGGTGCTGGGGCATGTTCTACTGGTGGTGGTATAAAATGGTCAAGGAGTGGGCTACTTATAAAAGGAATCTGGTGGCAAGTAAAATCATTTATACTTCCAAGTAAAGCAGTAATGTCTAGAAAAATCCATCATATAACTAATATCGTAATCACTGACGAAATCCTGAGATTTACAGCGATATTTACCTTCACTTTTATTGTTATATACATTTTAAGCCTTTTAATCGTGGCATGGTATTACAATATCGCTGATGCAGCTTTTGAAACTGCTTCAGCAATGTCAAATGTGGGGTTATCAGTTGGAGTATTATCACCAACTTCACCTTCTATCGTAAAAATAGTGTTTATTATTGATTTTTGGATAGGAAGACTTGAAATATGGCCGGTTTTATTATTTTTAGCTATGATTATTAGATTTACAATAAAAAAAAGGCCATAAATTTTCATTTTAAAAAAAAATATTAGTTATATTTAACAATTCATTAGAATTCAAATAAATAAGAAATGAATGATTTTTTCATGATTGAAGCTTTATTTTATGGTCTATCCAAAATACCATCTACTATATTCATATCCACATTTTCTTCAACTATTTTTGCAAGTTTATCCAGTGAAAATCTCTTTAAATCTTCAAAATTGTCCTCTGCAAAACCTAAAGCTTCAAGACCATTTGAAATCCTTAAATAATCTGTGAAAAATCTTCTGAATTTGAAATTGTGGAATATACCATGGAAATATGTTCCAGCAGTGCATCCACTTACTGCACCATCATATCCAGAATTTGGATAATTCCCACAACCCTCAACAACCTTAAACATAGGTTTAGATTCTCCAATAGTAGTTGTACCTTCATGTAACTCATAACCAGTCACAAAATCACCTTTCAAATCGGCAAAAATTCCATTTCCAAGTATCTCGGCTCTGCTTTGTGTGATTATCTTATCAATTCTCTCAAATCTGGTTTTGGTGTCCAGAAGCCCTATTCCTTTAATACTGCCAAATTTGGATTCCTTAAGTGTTTCATCGATGATTTTTACTCCAAGCATCTGATACCCACCACATATTCCAAAAACAGGTATCTCATGAGATAACTGAATAATTTCATTTACATATCCCTTCGCCTCCATGATTAAAAGGTCGTTTATGGTGTTTCTGGTTCCTGGGAGAATTATTGCGTCTACATTACCTATTTCATCCCCCATCTCAATCAATTTTATACCAATATCTGGCTCATATTCTATTGGATCTATGTCTGTGAAATTGGCAATCCTAGGAAGACGCATCACTCCAACTGTTATTTTTTGATTTTTAGAATATTTTCGCTCAGATAAAGATGCAGAATCTTCTTCTGGCAGTTTAAGGCTTTCATCGTATGGTACAACTCCAAGTACTGGTACTCCTACAATTTCTTCTATTTGCTGAATTCCAGGGATCAGTATATCCAGATTTCCCCTGAATTTGTTTATTATAATTCCTTTTATCCTATTTCTGTCCTTTTCATCTAAAAGAGCAAATGTTCCAGCTATAGATGCAAAAACACCCCCTTTGTCTATATCAGCCACCAGTATAACATCTGCATCAGCAATTTCAGCTATCTTCATGTTAGCAAGGTCCTTATCAAGCATGTTTATCTCTGCTGGAGAACCAGCACCTTCTATTACTATTATTTCATATTCCCCTTTTAAGACATCAAGAGATGTTTTAATGGCTTCCAGTGCTTTTTTGCGATAATTATTTTGATAATAATAAAAGTTCATGTCCTCAACCGGTTTTCCATGGACTATTACCTGGGATATAAAATCCTCTTTGGGCTTAAGAAGAATGGGGTTCATGTGATATGAGGGTTCAACTCCTGCAGCTTCTGCTTGCAGAACCTGAGCCATAGCAATTTCTGCATTTTCACTGGTGGTGTACGAGTTAAGAGACATATTCTGAGATTTAAAAGGTGCAACCTTATATCCTCTTTTAGAAAATATTCGACAGAGTGCTGCCACAACAACACTTTTTCCTGCGCTTGATGATGTCCCTTGCACCATAATTGTGGCTTTTTTGTTATTTAAAGTAGTCAATATATCACGTTCGATTTCATGATTTTAATTTAACCCAAGATCATTTAAACTTTCAATTTTGTATATTCTGCTTCACTATTTAAATTGTATATTATCTAGTTCGAGATAAAAAAAAGTTGAAGTATCTGTATATCAGATCCAATTAAAAGCCTTATTAGTAAAAATAGACTATATAATAATATAATATGTAGCCTCATTCCCTCATCTTCAACAATCAAAATTTTCGGATTCATATTTCATTTTGTCACCTATCCTATAATAGCAAAAATATAAATAATATCATATATTTTATTCATTTTATAATTTTTTTTCTAAAAAATATACAGAAAATATTAAGAAAAATATTAACAATTTAATTTTTAAATAGGATAAGAACAAGTTTAAATAAAAATTAATTTATTCTATTTGTTAAAACATTTTAAAATTCGTGAAAAATTGTTATGAATGGCATAAAACATCTGTAAGTTTAATAGATCTTGATTCCACTAGTATTATCGTGATTAAGATAAGATGTAGTAAATCTATAAGATCTTATCAATTAAGAGAAAAACGAAAAGTAGATATTTATATAGAACACTAATTATTAATGTAGAAAAATATATAAATTTTTATATCTCAGGAACAGTTTTTTATAAAAAATATAGAAAAAAATTATTTGTGGAAAATAATCCTATTGTGGAGGTTATTATAGATTATGACAAATTTAACCATAAATCCAACAAATTCATTCAATTTAAAAAATTACAATACCTCAAAGGATATAGAGGTTCCTAAGAGGCTTATAGATCAGATTATAGGTCAGGATGAATCAGTTGAAACTATAAAAAAGGCTGCAAAGCAGAGAAGAAACGTTCTTTTGATAGGGGAACCGGGTATTGGTAAATCTATGCTTGCAAGGGGGATGTCAGAGCTTCTGCCACCTGAAGAACTTCAAGACGTGCTGGTTTATCCAAATGTGGAAGATAGCAATAATCCCCTAATCAGTGCTGTAGCTGCTGGTGAAGGTAAAAAGATAGTGACCAAATACAAAGCCAGATCAAAGGCTCAAGATGAGAAAAAGAACATGTTCATGATTATAATAATCACTTTTATCCTGGTCATTGGATTCATGTTACAACAGTTTCTGGCTGCCATAATAGCTGCAGGCATAGTTTTCCTAGCTCTTCAGCAGATGAAACCTCGAAGCTCAGTTATGGTACCAAAATTACTTGTAAGCAATGAAGGTAACACATTAGCTCCT
Source organism: Methanobacteriota archaeon (assembly GCA_016874685.1). Lineage (GTDB taxonomy): Archaea > Methanobacteriota > Methanobacteria > Methanobacteriales > Methanobacteriaceae > VGTM01. Next base: position 12,713 of record VGTM01000003.1, on the reverse strand, counting down.
TTCGTTGATGCTACAGGAGCACATGCTGGAGCCCTTTTAGGTGATGTAAGGCATGACCCTTACCAATCAGGAGGATTAGGAACTCCCGCCCATGAACGAGTAGAAGCAGGAATGATTCACAGAGCCCACAACGGAGTGCTTTATGTAGATGAGATTGGAACCATGAAAATGAAAACCCAACAAGAGCTTCTAACAGCCATGCAGGAGAAGAAATATTCCATAACAGGCCAAAGTGAGACAAGCAGCGGAGCCATGGTAAGGTCCCATGAGGTTCCATGTAACTTCGTTCTGGTAGCCTCTGGAAATATACATGTATTAGAAGGAATGCATATTGCTTTAAGGTCCAGAATAAGAGGATATGGTTACGAAGTTTACATGAAAGATACAATGCCAGATACACAGGAAAATAGAGACAAGTTAGTCCAGTTTGTAGCACAAGAAGTTGAAAAAGATGAAAGAATACCACATTTCAGTAAGGAAGCTGTTCGGGAAATTATAAGAGAAGCTCAAAGAAGAGCTGGAAAAAAAGATTCTCTAACCCTGAGATTGAGGGATTTAGGAGGACTTGTAAGGGCAGCTGGAGATATAGCCAAAGGAGAAGGTGTTGAATTCGTTGAACTTAAACATGTGATCAATGCAAAGAAACTTGCAAGAACCCTTGAACAGCAGATCGCAGATAGATATATAGTTCAAAAGAAAAAATACAGAGTTTTCAAATCTGAAGGTGAAGAGATAGGTCGAGTAAATGGTCTTGCAATAATTGGAGATAGAAGTGGCATAATACTTCCCATAGTTGCTGAGGCGGCTCCTGCTCAAAGTAAAGAGGAGGGCAGGATAATTGCAACAGGAAAACTTGGAGAAATTGCCAAAGAAGCTGTTCAAAATGTGAGTGCCCTTATTAAAAAACACACGGGAACAGATATATCCAATTACGATATCCATATACAATTTTTGCAGGCTTATGAGGGTGTTGAGGGTGATAGTGCAAGTGTTTCAGTTGCTACAGCAGTTGTTTCATCCCTTGAAAATGTCCCCATAGATCAGTCCGTGGCACTGACTGGTTCTTTAAGTATCAGAGGAGATGTTCTCCCAGTAGGTGGAGTAACAGGTAAAATAGAGGCAGCTGCAGAAGCAGGAATAAAGAAAGTTTTGATACCAAAATCCAATATGCAGGATGTTCTGATTGAGAAGAGGTATGAAAGCCAGGTTAAAATAATCCCAGTAGAAACTCTAAATGACGTACTGAAACATGCACTGATTGGAAAGGGCAAAAAAGGACTTCTCGATAAGATGCAAAAGATCAGTGATATGGTATCTACAGGTATTTTACAAAAGCCAACCACCCACTAAAAATATTAAATTTTTGGGAAGGAATAATTTCCTTCCATTTTTGATTTTATTCTATTTTTTGATTTTATTTTTAGAATCGTAAATTTTTGAAAAAAAACATTTTTAACCCCTCCAATAATTGATTGGCTTTGGGGTTTTTAGTATTCTTATTTTTTCTTTCTATAAGGTCATTTAGGTTTTGTTTCTAAAAGTACATTTCTAATCTATTTTTATAATAATTTTAGAAGCATTTAGACCGATAAATTTAATACGGAGGAAGTATAAACTTCCTCCTGGTGAAAAAATGAAATCTCCATTGATCTATGACCAAAGAGACTTCAAATGGAATTTGTTAGGCAATATACTTAAAATTTTCGATTCACGTCGTGTAAAGCAGGAAATAACTAAACAAGGCATAAAATCTGTTAAAAAGTCTGTGATGATGTTTAAATAGTTTTTATTGCCATATTTTTCTCTCGAAATGTTTCATACGTTTTGAAAGAATTGGAAACAAGGCCTAAACTTAAAAAATTCGCAGGTATAACGAGTGTGCCTTCTGATGATGAATTATCAAGATTCCTAAGTCAATTTAGTGATGATCAGTTTATTAATTTGGTTTTGATGGTTTTAAACACCATATCTCAGTCAAGAAGGCGTAAAAAGGCTTGGATCGTGGTAGATTCCACGGATATTCAGTTAGATCTTAATTGGTTCCGCGGGAAAATCACCAAAAAATCCCTGGAACAACGAGAGTTTAAATGGGGTTACAGCCCATCAAAAAGATTCTATATAAGATACAAACTCACATTAGCAATAGATTACCATACAAGAAAGCCTTTGGCTTTCTTGATACATGAGGGAAGTCCTCATGATAGCCGAATTTATGAAGAGATTCTGGAAGAACTGCATCGCAGAAGAATAATGCGTAAAGGAGACACCATAATCACGGATAAAGGATATTACAGTTATCAGAACTATCAATTAAGTGTTCCAGGTACCAGATCATTCCTTTAATTTTCCCAAAATCCAATTTCAAATTAAAAAGAGCTTTAGACAGTTTAAGCTATCCTATAAAAATTTTAAAGGGTTCAAAGCTTGAAGAAAAGACCAAAAAATTTTTCACACAACTTAAACAGGAATTCAAAAACAAAAATGCAAAAATGGCAATTCTATAAACATATAAGGAGCATAATCGAAGATATGTTCAAATTAGCCAAAAAATCATTAGACCTGGAAAAAATACACCGCTACACACAAAAATCAGTCACAAAACACGTCTCACTAAATGTACTTTTACTAGGCACCATCATAACACTCGACCACAACTCAAAAACAGAACTACAAAGCTTGTCCGAAAAGTAAAAAAAAGAGGGGGCTAAACATTTTAATGAAATAAATTTTTTATAAAATAAATTCTAAAAATTGAGAGAACAGATAACAAAAAATAAAAAAAATATAGGGAAAAAGTAATTAATAATTAGTTTTTTCCTTTTAATTTAGGCTATAACTTACATAGCTTTCCCATCTCTACAGAAGTAGCCCATTGGTTTTCCATTTGCAAGATCGTTCTCAGCCCAGATAGGACAATTAACACAATTACACATTTTTTCAGTGTCAAGACCTTCGCATGTTGCTTTACCTGTAGCACAGTACAAACCTGGAACATCTTCAGGGTTAGGCATCATTTTTTCTTCGCTCTGCATCATTTCCTGCATCATCTTCAACTTTTCTTTGACACATTCACTTTCTTCCTGCACAGGACATGTGGAACAAATACATTTTTGAATGTTTTCCATGCTAAATTCGATGTTTGGGCTTTCTCTTGCAACTGGTGCTGGTTCTGTCATTGGTTGTTCTGCAGGTTTTCCTTTTATTGCTATTCCGATTACTCCCCCGACGAGTCCTAATATTGCGCCAATTATGAAACCCGTAATTGCGCCAATAATAGCTATAACAGCTCCTGCTCCAGCATAACCTGTTAAAACTGAAACAGCCGCTCCAATTAGGGCAAATCCTATAAGAGCTGTGATAAATCCTGCTATACCACCTGCAAGTCCGCCGTTTACAATACCGTCAATGTATTTCCCACCAGCCATATAGGCAGCAACGAGACCACCGATTATTGGTGCTAAAAGACCTAAAAATGGTACATAAAGACCAATAATACCAAGAATCAATGTAACAACGAATCCAACACCGACTGCCGTCCAATTAACCACTTTTTCACCCCCTTAAAAATCAATATCAAGATCATAGAAAAAAAATTTCATAGAATCTTGGTTGTATTATATGTATTTCGTTCTCATTATTGTTTTTTTCGATTAAATCTATCTAAAAACTTTTATAAAAAAACTAAAAATTAAAATTGAATACGATTTAATATCTTCTCAACGCATCAGCTATCAAAGAAGCCACAGATATCACACTAACATCAGAAGTAAGGGTATTGGTTGCCACAACATCAACAACACCAGTTGCAAAAATTTTAAGCAGAGAGTTTCCCACCAACACTGGGTGAACACATGCTACAATGATTTTTGAAGCTCCATGTTCCTTTAAAATTTTTGATGCATTTATCATAGTGCCCCCAGTGCTTATTATATCATCAATTATGACAGCTTGCCTTTCATCAACATCAAGATTCTTTGGTTTTGTTTCCACCTCATTTGGTGATATCCTCCTCTTCTCCAGATAATCGTGTTCACATCTCAAAATCCCTGCAATTTCCTCTGCATGCTCCAGAGCCCCCTTATCTGGCGCTATTATAACTGGATCATCCAATATTTCTTTAATATAGTCTGCAATAAGTGGCATTGCTGAGAGGTTATGAACTGGAATATCAAAGAATTCTGTTATATTATTCTCATGCAGATTTATGGTGAATATTTTAGATGCACCTGAATCTTGCAGTAGATCTAAAACTATACTGGCTGATACTGCTTCCCCACTGCGAAATCGTTTATCCTGTCTTCCATAACCAAAATATGGGATAACAACCTTTATATCATTAACATCCAAAGTTTTCAAATTTTTAAGTAGAAAAAACAATTCAATAAGATTTTCATCCTGTGGATATCCTGTTGATTGAATAACCACAGCTTCATCTTCCAATTTTCCCTTTATTCTGATGTATCTTTCACCATCTGGGAATTTACGTGTTTCTATGGAACATAAAGTATCCCCCAATTCCCCTGCAATATTCGCCGCCAGTTTTTGTGAAGCAGAGCCACCTATTATCAAAAAAATCACCTATTATCATATATTTAAATCATCACAAATATATAAATCTATCAACTTCAACATATTCACTATTTGTTACATTTATTAATAAGCTTCCTATAATAATAGGATAACAAGGTGACCGGATGCACGAACTTTCAATGGCAGATGCAATTGTGAAAACCATACTTGACATCGCAGAAAAAAATGACGCTGAGGAAATCATTGAAGTAACAATAGAACTTGGAAAACTTACCCTGCTCAATCCAGAGCAGCTTAAGTTCATGTTAGAAGTTATAAGCGAAGATACTTTACTTGATGGTGCAGAGTTTAAGATGGAAATCATTCCAGTGGAGATCGAATGTGGATCATGTAATTACACTGGATCAATAGATTCAGATGAACTAGATCATTTTACACCCATTTTATCATGTCCCCAATGTGGAGAAAGGGATTTAAAGGTGATTTCAGGAAGAGAATGTAACATAAAACAAATTAAAATTGAAAAGAGGGAATAGAGATGCATAAAGTTGCTGAAATTGAAGTACAACATGACATTATTATAGCAAACAAAAAACTTGCCAAGAGAAACCAGAGAATCCTGGATAAAGCAGATGTATTTGCAATTGATGTTTTAGGAGCTATAGGCTCCGGTAAAACCTCACTCATAGAAGTCCTAATCCAGAGGATGAATCATAAAATAGGAGTTATAGCTGGTGACGTAATAAGTAAATTCGATGCTGGCAGGTTTAAAAAATATAATGTACCTGTTGTCGGTCTGAATACTGGAAAAGAGTGTCATCTGGATGCTCATCTTGTAGAACACGCCCTAGAAGATCTTCCCCTTCCTGCTATTGACGTTCTTTTTATAGAAAACGTAGGAAACCTAATATGTCCTGTTGATTTTGATCTGGGATCCCATCTGAGAATGGTTGTAATAAGTGTAAGTGAAGGGGACGACACTGTGGAAAAACATCCTCTGATCTTTAAAGATGCTGATGTTGTGGTTATAAACAAAGTTGATATAGCAGATGCAGTGGGTGCAGATGAGGAAAAAATGGAAGCCGATGTATTAAGACTAAATCCAGATGTTGTAGTTATAAAAAGCAGTTTAAAAACAGGTGAAGGGGTAGAAAATATTTTACAAGCTCTTGAAGAATATATTAACGAATCTAGATTATATATTAAAGAATCTCAGCGGTGATCTGGTGAAGGTTTGGATTGATATAACCAATGCCCCTCATGTTCGTTTTTTTAAGAGTGTTATTGACTTCCTGAAAGAAGAAGGTGAGGAAGTTTTTATAACTGCACGTAAGTTTGGGGACATACATAAACTTCTTGATCTTTTTGGTATGGAGTATGAATCTGTTGGAAGACATGGAGTTACACTTGATGAAAAACTGATCGAAAGCACGCAACGCGCTTATGAACTTTCAAAGATAATTGTAAAAGAAAAAGTGGATGTTGCAGTATCCAAACATTCTATAGAACTTCCAAGAGTATCTTTTGGTTTAGATATTCCCAGTGTCTATGTACTGGATAATGAACAGATGGCCGCTGCCAATAGACTGACCCTTCCACTGTGTGATAAAATAATAATGCCCATGGCAATCGATATGTGGAATATTGTAAAAGTTGGTGCTGACCCAAATAAGATAACAAGATATGAGGGTTCATCAGAAATTATTCATTTTAAAAATTTTAAATACAATGACAATATTCTAAAAGATTTAAATTTAAATTTAGGAAAGCAGAAGACAATTTTAATGAGACCTGAACCATCTCTTGCTTCATATCTGGATGCAGATTGTAGGAAATCTGTCCTATCGCCCATTGTTAACATACTGAATAAATATGCCAATATACTAATAATACCAAGATTTAGGGAACAAAAGGAACTTTTCGAGAAGTATAAAAACGTTACTATAATAAAACCACCCGTAGATACCTTCAGTTTGATGAAAAAATGTGATCTGGTGATTGGTGCTGGAGGTACAATGAATAGGGAGGCGGCTATCTTAGGAACTCCGGTCATTTCATGCTATCCTGGAAAACCATTGTCTGTGGATAAATGTTTCATTGATCAGGGCCTAATGGAAAGATCTACTAATGTGGATGAAATAGTAAATCTTGCATTAAAATTACTGGTAGATAGCGATAGAAAAAGAAAAATAAAAACTGATGATCTGTTTAATATAATAATAGATTCTATTTACAGTTCTATAGACCACTGAATCTAATTAGTTAAATAAATGTTTAATTAAATAAAATTTACATAAAACAGAGCTTTCTTAATAAAACAAATAATTTTATAAAAAAATAAAAATGGACTGGCCGGGATTTGAACCCGGGGCCTCCGCCATGCCAAGGCGACACTCTACCACCTGAGCTACCAGCCCCATATCAAATTGGATTTTGTGATATTTAAACTTAATGACAAGTTTTGATTACTACATGATTTATATAAAAACGCATTTATTAAAAGAAATCCTATTTATAATTTATTTTGGAATTTAGAATAAGAATAAGCACTTTCAAATTAAATAACATTAAAATAATAAAAATATTACAAAAAAATTTTGTTTAAGGATTATGTAAGTTTAAATAACCAATAACAAGTATATGATTTAAAAAATTTGACATTTGATTCTTAAAGACTTGTATTAAAATGAAATATAGGAAATTATGCCTCAATTAAATAACAAAGACTACAAAAGCAAATATAGGGATTCCTATGGAAAATTTCCAAATAAGAAATGTTTTAGAGAAAGATTTCACAAAAATAGCTAAATTAGCTGAAAATTGCAATATTATGGAAACCGAAAGAAACACAATCTACCATATTTTCACAAAATTCTTTAAAAACACCTCATTTGTGGCTGAAATTCCAGGAAAAAGAGAAGTTACAGGTTTTATTTTAGGTTTCATATCTCAGAAAAATCCCAAAGAGGCCTATATACACCAATTATGTGTGAAGTCGCAACTGAGAAGAAAAGGCATTGCTAAAAAACTCTTAGAAAAGTTTTTAAAGGGGGTAAGAGACTTCGGTTGTAGCAAAGTTTTTTTGATTATTAAACCCGAAAATAGAGTTTCAATTAAATTTCATAAAAAATTAGGATTTGAATTGTATGAAAACCAAAAATTAATTGAAATTAATGGCCAAATAGTTGTAAAAGACTATGATGGCCCTGGGAAACATATGGTAGTTTTCTACAAATACTTAGACAACAAATCATGAAATATCATAAATTAGAAAAGTATTTCTTTAGTTAATAGCAGGAGATAAAATTTAAAATAAAACTTATATAGTTTCGTTCCAAAAGTGACTTTACAATCATTTAATGGATTATATTTCAATGAAATAATGATAAGAAAAACTGAATTCTATATAATCGCTTAACATTATCGCTTAATTGGCGAACTATTGGCTATATCGAAATTTTTATCAAAAATTTATATTAGATTTAGGTTTACAAAAAATCATTTTAAAATTGTTAAAACAACGGGAGGATTAAATGGCCTTAATTGCTCAAAATCATCTTCAATTCATAATAGAGGTAGCACTATTTTTATTTGTAGGAATTATGTTCCTAATTAACATTGCACCTCTCTCTCTTAGCATAGTTCTTTTTATCTCGCTAGTTCTGAGTGTGGGATTTACAATGATGTTCGGAGTTGATGCTTTCCTCTTGTTTTCATCAATTACGCATTATGAATTTACCCACCCATTTGGTCCTATCGCCCTCCTTGCCTGTGTAACTGCGTTGAGCGCCCTGCCAATGATGAAAGAAGCAGGTATCGACATCAGACACCTTAAAATTTTTGTAATTCTTCTCATAATTATTATAACAGTTGTAGGGAGTCTCATGCACAGATCTTTCTTGATTTTATGGTTTTTAGGACTTTTAATTGGAAGTTTCATTATATCAAAATCTTTCCACCAAAAATCTGTGTTCACCCTAAAAAGAATCATTTTATTGGCTATTTTAGGTATTTCAAGTTTTGCAGCCCTTGAATATCTATCCCGATTTCTTGATATGCCCATATTAAGTCCCCTTCTAAGGATTTCAAGACTTGAAGAATTTTCAATACCCAGTATTCAGATGGTCCTAAAAAATGCCACTCTATTTGGACATAATCAGGGTTCATGTTACTGGGGACCAGATTGTCTGGGGGGATCAGATGGTTACATATCAATGCCCATGTCTTTGATCCTGCTTTTTGGTCTGCCTTACCCACTGTTTTATGGAATTTTGGTGACAAAAAAGGATGTAATAGATTACATGATGCCTGGTATATTCGGGTTCACATTTGACTTTGGATATATTTCCTTGATAGTACTTTTGATCTGGTGCCTCGCAATATTTTACATCGGATTTAGGATACTTGCCATATACTCAAAAAAGAGAGAAAATGGTGATCGAAACTATCTTGGGAGGGAGGCTCTGCTTATAGGATCCCTTTCAGCATTTATAACTCAAGCTATAGTTGGATTATTTATAATTAATAGATCCATAAATGGAACTGCACTTTTGACTTTCATTTTCTTAGGTGCAATGGTTGTTGGACATGTAATATTAATGAGAAAGGATTAAAAAAAGGAGAAAATAAAATGAAAAAAGCTCTTATATTGTTGGGATGTCCTGAATCACCATCTCAAACGCCCATGGCAGTCTATGTAACATATAAACTCAAAAATATGGGGTATGATGTTACCATAGCCAGTACTCCATCAGCAATGAAACTTCTGGAAGTTTCAGACCCAGAACAATTTTACATAACGCAAAAAACTGACATAGAATCCTGCCTTGAGAATCTGGATCAAGGTGCATATGACCTTCTGGTAGGTTTTGTTCATAGAGATGCTGCTGTTTCATATTTTGTAACGTTCTACTATATTCTTAACACCTCCTCGATAGCCATAGTGTTTGAACGAGATGCTGAGGAGCTTGAGAGATTTATAAACGACATAGAAAACAATACAAATGCTACTATAATATCAGCAAGAGCCTATCATAACCCAACACCTCTCAGGGTTAAATTTGACAAAACCATAAAGACAATGGAGGAATCACATGTTCTGCCTTGATACCTATCTACGTGAATCTGAAGATTACGAGATACATATGAGCCGAGCAGGCTTCAAGGAATGCGCCAAGTTTATAGAGAAAAATGCTAAAGAATTTGTTCGTGTTAAAGCCGGTGAAAAGATCGTGGGGGCCCGAATAATTGGGATACCCCCCATACCCATTGGATTGGACGAAGTGGAATGCACCATAATGATTCCCTACACCAAACCCTGCTACGGCACTGCAGTGGTGGAGATACCTGTGGAAACTGAGGAAATCCAAAGAATCAAGACTCTGGCAATAAAATAACAGATTAAACCAATAAATATATAAAGCGATAAATGACCATCCAGCAAATATCAAAAAAAGAGGATTGATATGATAACAACCGTTGTTGGAAGTTATCCAGCATTACCAAAAGATCCCTCATGGTTAATAGATAAAATCGGCAATTTTTTAGGAATTTATGATAAATACAAACCTGCTATAGCTCTGGCAGTAAATGACCAGATAAAAGCAGGTATTAATATAATATCTGATGGACAGGTCCGGGGCGACATGATTGAGACCTTTGCAAAAAAAATTCCAGGCATGGCAGTTGAAAACAAAACACCAAAGATCATAGGAAAAATCAACCCGCCTCCGTATTCTCTGGGTGCATCAGATCTTAAATATGCAATTAAAATTGCAAGAAAAATATCAGAGGATATGAATAGAGATAAAAAGCCGGAAATATCTGAAAGAGAATTTAAGGGAGTTAAGGGGATTGTAACTGGTCCAACAACCCTCATATATTCCTGCCGAATGGAAGGATTTTATAATAAAAAAGAAGATGCAATATTGGATTTAGCCTATGTCCTGAAAAATGAGGTTGAATATCTGGAAGATGCCGGAGCTTTTATGATACAGATAGATGAACCTTTTTTATCCACTGGTGTTGTAGATATTGATACTGCTAGAAAAGCCATAAAAATCATGACAAAAAATTTATCTATTCCCGTGTCACTACATGTTTGTGGGAATATTGGAGAGGTGTTTGATGAACTTTTAAGATTTAATATTGATCTAATAGACTGTGAATTTGCCGGTATTCCGCAAAACCTCCATGTTCTTGAAAATTCAGATCTTAAAGGGAAGAAAATAGGATTTGGGTGTATAGATACAAAAACAGATGAAATAGAAAGTTTAAAGACGGTTTCTGATCTTATAAAAGAAGGTATCAAAATCGTGGGGAAAGAAAATATGATTATCGATCCAGACTGTGGAATGAGGATGCGCTCAAAGGATGCTGCATTCTCCAAGTTAAAGGTAATGGTGGAGGCTTCAGAATGCCTGTCTTAATTGAAAAAGGTGAAATAGCAGATGGATGGGAAGCCCTGGTAAAAAAAATAATGAATGAAGGTCGGGAAATCAAAGATGAAAGAGGTTCATTAACCCGGGAGATCTTAAACACCGTTGTTACCATTAAAAACCCGCTTAGCAGTAATTTATCAGAAGGCTACTATCTAAACAAAATAGCAAAATCTACTAGTCTTAAAAAAATCAAAATTCCTGAAGGATATTTCTGGAGCGGTGAAAAGCTTGAAAAATATTCTGAACAATTTTTAAGTAAAGATGAACACGGTTTTATTTACACTTATGGTAATAGATTGAGAAAGCATTTTGATAATATTGATCAGATTCATGAAGCAATAAAAAGATTAAAAAACTGTGAAGAATCAAGAAGAGCAATATCCGTAACATGGGACCCCCTAATTGACACCAGTAACGATGAAATACCCTGTATGATCCTAGTAGATTTCAAAATCAGAGATGGTAAACTTAATACGACAGGTTTATGGCGATCCCATGATATTTATGGTGCCTGGTTCCCTAATGCTGTTGGACTTACTTATCTGGCAAAATATGTTGCAGATGAGTTAAATGTGGACGTAGGAACTCTCACTATTCATTCAATAAGTGCTCATATATATGAGGTTAATTTTGAGGAAGCAAAAAGATTCTGAGGTGAAAAAAATGGTAAGTGTTAATCTTGAAGCAAAAAAAACAGTAGATTTAATGATAAAAAATGCAGATGAGTTGAATATAAAGATTGAGGAGCTTGGAAATGGATCAACAGTTATTGATGCTGGTGTAAATGTGGATGGAAGCTTTAAAGCCGGAGAACTCTATACTAAAGTCTGTCTCGGTGGACTGGCAGATGTTGGAATATCAATTCCAGCTGATCTTTCCCAAAACTTTGCACTTCCATCTGTAAAGATAAAAACAGATTCTCCAGCTATATCCACACTTGGGTCACAGAAAGCTGGATGGTCTGTTAGCGTAGGGGATTTTTTTGCCCTTGGTTCAGGCCCTGCAAGAGCTTTAGCTAAAAAACCTGCTGAAACCTATGAAGAAATAGGTTACGGGGATGATGCTGATATTGCAATTTTAACTCTCGAAGCAGACAACCTGCCCGGCGTTGATGTAACAGATGCTATTGCAAAAGAATGTGGTGTTTCTCCAGAGAATGTATACATCCTTGTAGCTCCAACAGCATCCATAGTTGGCTCCATTCAAATAGCAGGTAGAGTTGTAGAAAACGGTACCTATAAAATGCTTGAAGCTTTACACTTTGATGTTAGGAAGGTAAAATATGCTGCAGGTATAGCTCCAATAGCACCTGTAGACCCTGACGGCCTTAAAGCTATGGGTAAAACAAATGACGCAGTTCTCTTTGGAGGCAGAACCTACTACTACATTGAATCAGATGAAAACGACGATCTGGCAGAAATTGCGAAAAAATTACCAGCTTCGGCTTCTGAAGGTTATGGTAAACCATTCTATGAAATATTCAAAGAAGCAGAATATGATTTCTATAAGATTGACAAGGGCATGTTTGCTCCTGCAGAGGTGGTTATAAACGACCTTAGAACTGGAGAGATATTCAGAGCTGGAAAGATGAACATGGAATTACTTATGAAATCATTCGATGTAAAAAGCTAAAAAAATATCTAAAAAATAAATAAATTCCTTTTTTTCAATTTTTTTGATTAATAAAATTTAATGATAATTTTTTTAAAATTTTTAAATTGATTAAAATTAGATGAATCAACT
>VGTM01000002.1 GCA_016874685.1 Methanobacteriota archaeon | reverse complement strand
GAGCTTAAGAGAGAACATCCAAACTTTTGTCAAACATTTATTCCACGTGTTATGCCACATAAACCTGCATAAACATTCATTTTTTTTAAAAAATCTGACTCAAAATTTTTATTTGACTAATTATATCTCAAAATTTAATTTCAATGATAAAAATAATTTTTTTTAGGTTCAGAGTAGTTTATAATAAATATAATCTTTTATTTTGATGAATAGGAAGAATTTATAATTGAAATAATATTTTTTTTCCAGTTTTTTTGAACTCTTTTTTATAAGAAATTTTTATGAGATTAAATCTAGATTTAATAATTATTTTCAATGTTATTTTTTTTAATTGGGATTTATACATCTCTTAAAATTGTTCAGGAAGTTTTTTTATAAACCTTAGCATTCGAAAATTATTTATATAACCTCTAACCCATCGATAAATTACAAAGAATAGAGGTGAAATAATGGCACAATTAGGTGGCCAAGGCCAACCAATTTTAATATTACCAGAAGGTACTAACAGATTCTTAGGAAGAGATGCTCAAAGAATGAACATAATGGCAGGTAAAGTACTTGCAGAGACTGTGAGAACAACTTTAGGTCCGAAAGGAATGGACAAAATGCTTGTGGATTCACTAGGAGACATAGTGGTGACCAATGATGGTGTTACCATTCTCAAAGAAATGGATATAGAACATCCAGCAGCTAAAATGCTTGTAGAGGTTGCTAAAACACAGGAAGATGAAGTGGGGGATGGAACAACCACTGCAGTCATAATAGCTGGTGAACTCCTCAAAAAAGCAGAAGGACTGCTTGACCAGGACATACATCCAACCATCGTGGCCATGGGGTACCGACAGGCTGCTGAAAAAGCTCAAGAAATATTAGATTCAATATCCATTGTTGCCGACGATCGAGACACATTAATAAATATTGCAATGACTGCAATGACAGGAAAAGGCACAGAAAAAGCTAGACAACCGTTAGCAGAGCAAGTAGTAGACGCAGTGAAACAAGTAGAAGAAAACGGAGAAATCGACAAGGACAACATAAACATTCAAAGGATTCAAGGAGCAACAGTAGTTGAATCTCAAATTGTGAATGGTGTAGTGATTGATAAAAGTAGGATAGATCCCTCAATGCCAAAAAAGATTGAGGGTGCAAAAATAGCACTGCTTAAATATCCTATTGAAGTAAAAGACTTGGAGACTGATGCTAAAATAAAACTAACTGATCCTGCACAGATGAAGGCTTTTATTGAAAATGAGGAACAGATGATAAAAGATATGGTGGATAAAGTCTTAGATTCTGGTGCAAATGTTTTATTCTGTCAGAAAGGTATAGATGATCTAGCTCAGCACATTCTTGCAAGAGAAGGCATTTTCGCTGTTAAAAGGGTCAGAAAGTCAGATATGGAAAGGTTAGAGAAGGCTACTGGAGCAAAATTGATAACAAACATCGATGATCTAACAGCAAAAGACTTGGGTGGGGCAGGTATTGTTTATGAAAAGAAAATTTTTGATGAAATTTTAATTTTTATTGAACAATGTAAAGATCCTAAAGCAGTATCAATTATTCTACGGGGAAGCACAAAACATGTTGCAGAAGAGATTGAAAGAGCTGTAGAAGATGCTATAGGTGTTGTATCTGCCACTGTTGAGGATAAAAAGGTTGTGGCAGGTGGAGGGGCGCCTGAAATCGAAATTTCGAAGAAGCTCAAAGAGTACGCTCATACAATCAGTGGAAGGGAACAGCTTGCAGTTACTGCCTTTGCAGAAGCTCTTGAAATTGTTCCAAAAACTTTAGCAGAAAATGCCGGTCTAGACAGCATCGACTCCCTCGTAGATCTACGATCTGCACATGAAATATCACCCTATATTGGTTTAAATGTCTTTGAAGGTTTTGTAATTGATATGAGAGATGTTGGTGTTTTAGAACCACACCGGGTTAAAAAACAGGCCATTCAATCAGCAGCAGAAGCTGCAGAGATGATTTTAAGAATTGATGATGTAATTGCATCTAGCGGTGCTGGAAAAGAACCTGATATGGCAGGAATGGAAGGCATGGGCGGAATGCCTGGTGGGATGCCGCCTATGATGTAAGTTTTCAGGTTAAAAAATAAATAGAAAGTAAATTAGCTTATTTTTTTTCTTTTTTCGTACTTAATCGTATACTTAAATTTTATACTTAATCTTATAAAATCCTAGGTTTTATTAATATATTATTATTTTTTAGTTCATAATTAATATTTATAATGATTAATAATAGAAAAATATATATAGGAAAATATCATTATTCAATACAACCATGTGGAAATCAGAAACCATATGGATTACGAAAATGGTGAACTAAATGACGCAAGACACGGATGTCTTATTGGATGAGAAGAGAATTTTCAAGCCAAGTGAAGCCGTAATTGAAAAAGCCCACATAAAAGAATGGGAATCTGAACTTGAAAAAGGAAAAGATATAGAAAAATACTGGTCAGAAAAGGCAGAGCAATTCACCTGGTTTAGGAAATGGGACAAAGTACTTGATGGCAGTGAGAAACCATTTTATAAGTGGTTTGTTAACGGTAAAATTAACATGGCTTACAACGCTGTGGATAGATGGATTAACACTGAAAAAAGAAATCAAGTAGCGATATTATATGTAAATGAAAGAGGAGATGAAAAGAAAATAACCTATTATGAACTTTACCGTGAGGTAAATAAATTTGCCAACGCGTTAAAAAATATAGGGGTTAAGAAGGGAGATAAAGTTTCCATGTATCTTCCCATGTGCCCAGAACTATTAATCGCCATGCTAGCCTGCACCAAAATAGGAGCCATACACAGTATTGTCTATTCTGGATTGAGTGTAGGAGCTTTGGTAGAGAGAATTGAGGATGCAGATTCAAAAATTTTGATCACAGCTGACGGTACATTTAGAAGAGGCAAAATTATTGATTTAAAGAAAATATCAGATGAAGCTGTCCAAATGAGTCCTATTGTAGAAACCATAATTGTGGTGAAAAATGCAGGAAACCCCATTAAAATTTCTGAATTAAGCGGAAGAGAGGTCATGTATAGCAGTCTTATAGAAGGAGAGCCTTCAGAATGCGAACCGGAAATGCTCGACGCGGAAGACCCGTTATACATTCTTTACACCTCTGGGAGTACAGGAAAACCCAAAGGGGTTTTACATACAACTGGAGGATACATGGTAGGGGTAGCCACCACCCTGAAAAATGTTTTTGATATTCATGAGGATGATCTATGGTGGTGCACCGCCGACATAGGATGGGTCACTGGCCATAGTTATATCGCTTATGGACCACTATTATTAGGAACAACAACCTTAGTGTATGAAGGTGCTCCTGATTATCCTGATCCAGGAGCTTGGTGGCGAATTGTGGAAAAATATGGAGTTACCAAGTTTTACACAGCACCCACCGCCATAAGACATCTCATGAGATTCGGGAACAAATATCCAAGTAAACATGATCTATCATCTCTTCGGATTTTAGGAAGTGTTGGGGAGCCAATAAATCCCGAGGCTTGGATCTGGTACCATGAAAACATAGGGAAGGGGGAGGTACCCATAATGGACACATGGTGGCAGACTGAAACCGGTATGTACCTGATATCACCACTCCCTGTGACTCCATTAAAACCAGGTTCAGCAACAAGACCTCTACCTGGAATTGAAGCAGAAATTATGGACGCAGACGGAAATCCAGTGCCACTAGGAAAAGGAGGATTATTAGTAATTAAAACTCCTTGGCCAGCTATGCTTAGAACCCTTTACAAAGATCCTGAAAGATACATAAAAACTTACTGGGAAATTGTCCCCGGAGGAGTATACACAGCGGGAGACATTGCCAGAAAGGACGAAGACGGATATTTCTGGATTCAAGGACGATCCGATGATGTCTTGAAGATATCAGGGCACCGAATAGGAACTTCAGAGGTGGAATCTGCATTCGTAGGTCATCCAGCAGTTGCAGAAGCCGCAGTCATAGGAAAAGCCGATCCAATCAAAGGAGAGGTAATCAAAGCATTTATAATATTGAAGGAAGATAATAGATTAGATTCCAAAGTGATTGAAGAGCTAAAGAATCATGTTAGACATGAGCTGGGACCTGTAGCTGTTGTAGGAGAGATAATTCAAATGGAAAAACTTCCAAAAACAAGAAGTGGAAAAATAATGAGGAGGGTGTTAAGAGCAAGAGAAAGGGGAGAAGATATAGGAGATACATCAACACTTGAAGAGTAAGAAAATTTAATTTATAAGCACGAATTTCATGATTTAATTAAAATAATATTATTAGAGTTAAATTGGAGGGGTATTAGATGGATAAAAACCCGATAGACAGAACAGCGGAGGAGATGTCTAAAACTGATATAAAAGAGGCAGTTTTAGATGTGAAAAAAATTATTTTGGCGACTGACGGTTCAGAACCATCCATTAAGGGTACTGAATTTGCAGTGGCATTGGCTAAATTGTTAAAAGCTGATTTGACGGCGATCTATGTGGATGAACAATTTGCTCTGTTGCTAGAGGAAAAATATGAAGAGGATCTATATGAGGGAGTGAAACATTCAGCAGCTGGACTTCAAGTTGCCCAATGGTATGGCGAGAAGAATGGAATCGAAGTAAAAACCATAGTAAAACAGGGAAGTGCACCTAAAAAAATTATATCTACTGCCAAGGAGGAAAACGCCGATCTAATAGTGATTGGAACAACTGGACGAACTGGTCTAAAAAGAATAGCAATTGGAAGCGTCGCTGAAATGGTTATGAAAGCTTCACATGTTCCTGTAATAGTAGTAAGGTGATTTTAAGGTGAGATCATGAGCAATAAAAAGAATAAGGATGAGGATACTGATTCTACAGGTGAGTTAATTGCAACTAGTTTCAAATTAAGTGTTTCATTAGGGATTATATTCCTTGCAATGGTACTGATACTCCCTGTATTGAACGAATATGCAAAAAATTTAATGTTAACAGATGTTTATGGAAATTTTACGGTGACATACCTATACACGGCCATTTTTATATTTATAATTGGCTGGATAATACCATTGTATTACACTTTGAGAACTGACAAAAGGGAGGAAGAATATAATGACAGATAATCCTGTGGCTATTGCTCTTGTACTTTTGATAGTGGGCATTAGCATAGCTGTTACCATATTCTCAAGAAGATTCACTAGAACAACTGCAGATTTTTATGTAGCGGGAAGGGCGATTAGTTCAATTGAAAATGCATTCGCTTTATCTGGCGATTATATGAGTGCTGCAACTTTTTTAGGTATAGCTGGACTAGTTTGGCTTTATGGGTATGATGGTATCTGGTATTCTGTAGGCTTTTTTGGAGGCTGGGTATTGCTATTATTATTCCTAGCAAGTCCTATACGAAGGTTTGGAGCATACACTATAGCAGATTTCGTATCAGGTAGGTTTCATTCGAAAAAACTGAGACTCGCTGCACTGATAGGCACAATCTTGATATCCGTATTTTACATAGTTCCGCAAATGGTAGGAATAGGAGACATTCTTGGTGTTCTACTTGGATGGGATTATGTAATGGCGGTTGCTATTGCAGGTATTCTAATGACAGTCTATGTGGTAGTAGGGGGTATGAGGGCCACTACTTATAACCAGATTATTCAGTGCGTGATTCTATGGACAGCAATGTTTGTTATTATAGCACTTACGCTTCAAAAATTTGGATTCAGTTACAATAACTTGCTTATCCAAGTAGGAGCTTACGAAAATCCTGGGATGTGGTTAAACTTCCAAAACAGTTTTTCGCTGATACTTGGATTGGTTCTTGGTACAGCTGGGCTGCCACATATATTGATACGATATTACACCAATCCATCAGGTAAAGCAGCAAGGTGGACAACCGTTGGCACACTCCTCATCATTGGGACTTTCTACATGATGGCGCCCATTGCCGGTTTTGGAGCTAGAATATTTTTAGGAGATGGAGGGGGCAAAAACACAGCTCTTCCTCTTTTAGCTCAATATTTAGCTGGTGACCCGTTAATGGGTGTTGTAATTGCAGGTGCATTTGCAGCAATTCTCTCAACTGTTGTTGGGCTGATCATTGCTACTACAGGTGCAGTAGCCCATGATTTTTATACAAATCTTATTAATCCACAGGCTTCAGAGGAAAAACAGATTCTAGTTGCTAAAATAGCGGCTGCATCGGTAGGTCTATTTTCAATATTAACAGGGATAATCTTTAAAGGATTCAATGTAGCGTTCCTGGTTGGATTAGCATTTTCAATTGCTGCGAGTACATTCTTCCCAGTCCTTCTTATGGGAACTTGGTGGAGAGGGACAACTGAAAATGGTGCGCTTGTTGGACTCATAGTAGGTATGATATCATCCACAGGAATAATAGCCACTAACCTCCTCGGACTTCACGAACTCCAAAATCCGGCGATAATAACAGTACCACTAGCGTTCCTAACCATATACATTGTATCCAAATTAGATGGTCAAATACCCCCGGATACAGATGAATTCATGCGTAAAGTGCACACACCTACGGATGAGTAAAAGACTATATGGACATTAGAATTGCAGGATTAGTGAATGAGTTAGTAATAGAACTTAGTAAATAAAGTTTGAATACTGATTTGTCGCTTTAGTCTCTGTGTTTAGAAAATGGTCTTAAAACTACCTGATGATGCAATATGAGAAAAATTTGTGTGTAGTGGTTCATCAGATGAGGGTAGTTCATTGACCAAATTTTTTTTATAAATCCTTTATTTAAATCCTTTATTTTTTTAATTTCGAAATTGTAATAGAAGATCATGATAAACAATACTTTCGAAAAATAATTCCATGCTTTAAGAATCAGGATGTTCCATCCAATCACAAAACGATAAAACTTCTTTTAATGGTGTTATCCATTTTATTTTATTAAATCATCTGTATCACAAAGATGAACGATTTTATACATATAATATCCTTAATTTATGTTATTTACCGAAATAGCAACCATATACTAAAATTATTGATGAGTTTAAGTTCATTAATTTATAATAAAGCTATAATGGAATTCAATGAATTTTCATATTAATATACATAAAGACCGATAATTCTTTAGACTTTTATATCAAACCCAAAATTAACTTCATTCGCAGGTTTTCCACCTTTAACTCCCCAGTTTTCTAAAGGTGGGTCATATACCACGATGATAATATCATCCCCACTTATGCCAGGATTCTCTGTAAGATTATCAATGATGGATTTGTAAAGTAGTTTTTTGGATTCAGAAGATCTGCCTTTAAACATCACAATCTCAATTATAGTTACGCAATATGTTTTATCTGGAAGAACTTAATTCTTCAAATCCAGCTCATAGAGACGCTGGAAACGGTCATGTTCCGGAATCTTGATGGTTTGCACCAGAGCATCATGAATACCATCCAATAAAGCTTTTTTGTATTCTACTGGTTTCCCTTTTCGGATTTCTATCTTAACTAGCGGCATTTATTCCATCCTTTTTTGTTATAATCACCAATGTTGTAATATCTTGGAATATTTATAAAATTGAAAGCCTATCATTAATATATGATCATATTAACCCAAAAGGAAAATCTGGTTTTCAATCAGATAAAATATCTTCAAATAGAATTTGGAACTGGTGTAACCTACAAAATTTTAAAATTTGATTTAGATATTCCGGAAATTGAACTTAAAGAGATTTTAGAGAATCTGGAGAAGAAAGAACTAATTTTCATAACAGACGACAACAAAATAAAAGCTAAAACTAAGGAATTTGAGATCAAAGTTAGACCATCTGGAGAGATTGAGGAAAAAAATAAAAAAGTGAATTTAGAGAAAATTAAATTGAATGAAATAAAAATAGATAAAGAAAGAATAAATAAAAGAAAATATAGACAAGTCGAAAATCTAAATCAAACAGAAAAAGATGCACTAAAAATAATAAAAGAAGTGGCAGATGATAATGGGCTGATGTCAAAATATTTTTTAGAGGGAAATTTACTTTACGGTAATTTGAAGCTCTCTAACTTAAAGATGTCTAAATTAATTATGGCGTTAGAGGGTAAGAGGCTGATAAAAAAAGTTCAAAGAAAAGATGGGGAATGTTATTCACTTTTAATATAAACTCTACAATCAATATGGAAATGGAAACAGAAAAAAAAATTGAAAAAATAAAGTGCAATGTTTGTTTTTCCTGAATTATAATTGAATGAATTGAAATGGGAGTTCAACTGATGCAAAAGAATAAGCTCATAATTGTAAGATACGGTGAAATTGGAATAAAAAGCCCTAAAGTGAGGCGTAGGTTTGAGAAAAAACTCATATCAAATATTAAAAGCATAATAGATTGTGAGATACAGTTAGATCAGGGTAGAATATTTCTTTATCCTATGGATTTAAACCGCGCCCTAGAATCATTAAAAAAGATATTTGGAATAGTTTCATTTAGCCCGGCAATCGCTACAAAGACAGATTTTGATTTTATAAAAGAGTTATTGGAAAATTATATTAAAGAGTTAATTAATAAAGGCTTATTTTCAAATAAAAATTCTTTTGCAATAAGAAGTAGAAGAATAGGAAGTCATGATTTTACAAGTAGAGATATGGCTTCATTTTGTGGTTCAGTTGTGGTGGATATGACTAAATCACCAGTAGATTTAGATAATCCGGATTTTGAATTGTTTGTTGAAGTAAGAGGAGATAAAACATACATATATCATCAAAAAATTGCTGGTTTGGGAGGTCTCCCATTGGGAACCCAGGGAACTTTGGTTGCGTTATTGTCTGGAGGTATAGATTCTCCTGTTGCAGCATTTTTAATGATGAAAAGGGGATGTAAAATAATAGCGCTTCACTTTAACAACAGTCCCTATACAAGCCCTAAATCCAGCAAAAAGGCACTTAACATAGCTAAAAAGCTTAAAGAATATTCTGCTGGTTCTAAATTAGATTTCCTTCAAGTAGACTATGGTGAATTTTTAAAAAATTGCATTGAAATGGCACCAGAAAGATTAACTTGTGTTCTCTGTAAAAGGGGGATGTATAAGATTGCAGAAGAAATTGCAGAAAAGGAAAAAGCCTTGGGAATTATTGATGGCAGTAGCTTAGGGCAGGTTGCATCCCAAACACTTCCCAATTTGATGGTAACTAGGTATTCAATATCCACGCCTATTTTTAGTCCATTAATTGGATTTGATAAGGTTGAAATCGAGAGATTAGCAAAAGAAATTGGTACCTATCCAATCTCCATTTTGCCTGATCATGGATGCACAGCAGTTCCTAAATATCCTGAAACAAAAGCAGAATTGCAGAGGGTTTTGGAAGTTCAGGAAAAAATGGGGATAGATAAAGAACTGGAAAATGCAATGCTTTCAGTAAAAAAAATGAAAATTTAATTATAATATGGTATTCGATAATTTAAACATTTTAAGCTTTAATGCATTAAAAAAGAATTTGATGAATATATATCTTTTAATGAGAAGATTTATATTTGTTTTCTTCCATATTCCTTGTTAAAATTTTTGCTTCTACCTTCGACTTTTCGTTTTTTAAAGAGGTTGTCGGCAATGTAGCCTCCTATAAATCCAAAAAGTGCACACCCTCCAACTGCTATTATAAAACCGAATATTAAATTGGTTATACCTGCAATAACGAAACCACCAGCTAGATCACTGGGTATCTGTGAATAACTATAATCCACTGGTCTAGGGACGAAAATGGTAAACATATAAAGTACTACCCCAATAGCTCCTGCAGAGAATCCTCCAACTTTATAACTTCTATCATCGGCTATAGTCAAAATTGTGGCAATAAAACCGATTACAATCATGACTATTATCCAATCGACTTTTAAAACATATAATAGAACTAAACCCACTATAGCTCCTAAAATTATAGTGATATCCATGCTGTATTTGACCATAATTATTCTCCTTTTGATCTGAACAATACATTTTTCATTAATTTCATTATTTTCTTGTTCTTTTATTTTTTTCGGAATCTAATCATTATTTTAGAACATTGAAATAAATTAGATGTATAAATATATAATTTTTTTGTGCCATTTTAAAAGCATTTATTTTTTACTTTTAATTTCTATTTGGAAGGCTTTAGTCAAATACATATTTTTTGTAAAATGGTTTATTATGTTTAAATGCGAATTCTATAAAAAGACTTAAGTTTTGTTATTAATAGCTTTGATACTCTTTATTTTTTCAATTTTTCAACATTGTCATAAATTTTTTTCATTTCAAGGAGCAATGTCCTTAAATGGCCTTCTAATTGATTTTCTCGTCTTTCTAACTCTTTTAACTTCTCCCATGTTTCTTCAACATTTAAATTCAGGTCTTTTATATGATCAATCCAATTTTCAGTTAGTATATCCTCTTTTTTCTTTTTATCTTCAACTTCAGAAAATTCCATAAGGTCAAAAAATTTATTGATTGCTTTTCGTATTACTTCTGATGTGGATATGTCTTTTTCTTCTGCATACTTCTGTAAATACTCTATTTGGTCATTTCCTAAATATAATGTTATTCTACGCATTTTCCGGTTGTAGATTTTTTTATTATTTTTAGATGTCATTTTATCCACTCAATTTTGACACATACTTAAATTTTGACACATACTTATATGTATACGTATATGTATATCGATATTAATGAGGACTGAGGTTTTTTCTATTTTCAGGCTGTAACTAAAAAATGTACTTCAAAAAAAGTCTTTATTTAGTTTTTTATAATCAAAAACGTTTTTTGGAGATATTTGACATTAAAAAAGTTTACTAAACTCAGTTTGAAATAAATAATTTAGAATAAAAAAAATATAAAAGAATAATATTGACATCTGAAAACCTATCGATAAATGTAAATTATAAGAAGTGTTACAATTCCCAGCACAATCCCAAGACTGTTAGGAACAGTGATATAGAGATCTTCCACTCCTATACCATAAATTGTCCAAAAAGTGCAATTTATTGCCATTGCAGCATATATTGCTGGTGATATAGTCTGGGATGTCCTATTTTTTATTATGTTCCTAATCTGTGCAATGGGGCTTGTAAACATCAATATAGCAGTCAAACTGGCAATTAAACCTATAGTTTCGATGGACATTTCATCAGCTTCAACAAAAATAATTATTTTTCATATTCTAAGATTGTCCTTCGAAGTTCCTTTTCGGATTCAGCTATTAAATCGATTGAATCTACAGAAATATTATATCTATTTAGGTATTCAACTAGTTGAACTGGCGTTATATTTTCTTCCACATCCACAATTAAAGAAGCATTATTTTCACATGAAATCCTATCAGTACCAAATTCTTTTAGAGCTCTATATGTTTCTTCTTTTTTATCAGTTTTTATCCGGAAGGAACGTACATTTTTTGCTATGTCGGATATGTCGATGTTCATCCTTTGAAGTGCTATTAGAACATGTTTTCTCAATGCTCCTTCAAGGATATCAGTATCTATAACATCTTTACCTTGAGTTAAGCGGAGGGCTTGGGCAATTTGTGCAACGTCTCTAGCATGGGCAAATGTGGGTCTTAGACCCTCTCCTCCGTTATTAGCAGGTGTATAAACTTTTTTAAATCTTTGTAAAACATTGCTATCATATTTTTCATCTAAATCATCTAAATTTCTTTTGAAGACTTCCACTAATTCTTCTGATGGTGGATTTCTAAGGAAAATGTGTAATGGTGCTCTTCTAAGGTGTGCTTCGTCCATTATACTAATATCCAGATTTGTAGAGAAAGCAGGTATAAAATAAGCATGTACAGTCACTGGAACTCCTCTAACGTAAACAAAATCTTTTTTATTTTCCATTGGTACGATGAGTCGGTTTAAGATAATTTCATGGTTATCTATCTGTCTTCCCAAGTCATCTATCAGGAGAGTTCCTCCATTTGCCTTTATTATAGGAGATGTTTCATACATACCCTTATTTGGGTTGTATATTGTTTCAAGTTTGTTTAGAGTAAGTTCAGCACCCGTAATTACAAATGGGGCATGTATTTTAACCCATCTAGGATCATTGGGCTGTTCAACACACGGTTTATGAAAATCAGGATCATAAAGTTGTATTACCATACCTCCAAACTCGATGAATTTGGGGATTAAAAGCGGTGGTAGGAGGTCAGACATCTTACTTACAATGAATGTTTTACCAGTTCCTGCAGCTCCGTATATAAAAATACCTTTCCCGATTGTACATGCTTCAACCAATGCTTCTTTAGCATATTCAACACCGACAACATCCTCAAAAGCGATTTCAATTATTTCAGGAGATATATCAATGGGATATCTATCTTTCATTTGGGCTTTCATGACTTCATAATAGATATCATATGAAATTGGAGCGATACCAATATATGGATTTTCTTCAAGAATTCTCTTGGCTTTTTCACGACCTTTTTTTGTTATGGTATATTCAACACTGGAAAATAGGAATCCACCACTTATTGGTGCACAGAAACCATATTTTTCTATTTTTTGTATAGCTTCTTCTAGAATATCCAAGTGAAGTGCAGTCATCTCACTTATTTTGCTGGTGTTTATTGTACCGTAGCTGGAAATGATCTTTAAAATTAAATCTTTGACAAAACTTTCAGATAGATCCAGTTCTTCAAGAGATTTTGGCTGTTTTAAAGCCTCTAGGATTTTTTCAATTTTAATAGAGTCACGAACACAATCCATTGTACCACCCATCTAGATTTATAATTATTATAAGATAGCTCCA
Source organism: Methanobacteriota archaeon (assembly GCA_016874685.1). Lineage (GTDB taxonomy): Archaea > Methanobacteriota > Methanobacteria > Methanobacteriales > Methanobacteriaceae > VGTM01. Next base: position 50,288 of record VGTM01000002.1, on the reverse strand, counting down.
AGATCTTTAATATTAGATATTACTTCTATTTCTATACCTTCTTTTTTAATATATTCTTTTTCTGATTCAGTTAATTCTGAGTTTACAAGTATTGCAGACATTCCCACATTCACGGCTCCTAATATATCTTCAGAGAACTTGTTACCTACCATAACAGATTTTCCTGCTCTACATCCCATCCTACTTAATGCTAGTTGGAATATTCTCTCATCTGGTTTTTCAACTCCAGCTTCATCAGAGGTTACCACCTCATCGAAGAAGTGATGTAATCCAAGTCTTATTAATTTTTCCCATTGTTTTATTGTCAGTCCGTTTGAAATGACTCCAAGATGATACCCTTTCTTTTTTAGGTTAATTAAGGTTGAAGGAGTCTTGGGGAATGGTCTTAACAATGCAAATTTGACATTGTGATATGTTATCATCCCTAAAGCTATTAATAGAGGTTTTTCTTGTCCAAAAACTTCTCTTGTTAGAACATTAAAATGTTTATCATAATTTGAGCCTTTTTCTTTTATTATTTGTCTTAGAAGAGTATAAGCTTTATTGGATGCAAGAGGTAATCCAGCGTCGATCATTACATTAAGAGCAGCTTTTCGTGCAAGTCTTGCAAAACCAGAAGTATCATACAGAGTATCATCAATATCGAAAAAAACTGCTTTTAACATGATCACACCTTTTTTAATATATTAGTGTAATAAATTATAGTTAATTCTTGTAGATACAATTTACTGTTATTTTGAAATAGTGCATTTGAAATATTAATTTTTCAAGTTTAACTGATATTTTATATGTATTAAAAAAATGCATCTAAGTTTGTTTGTTTTTCTTGTTGTGTTATTTCCTGTTTGGAATATCCAAGCGCATCTATTATTCTTGAAACTGCTGGAAGCAACTGGTTATCTATGTAGTAGGAAGGATCGTAGTTTGAGATGTCTACATCCTCTATTGGTTCTGCCCTTTTACTGATAGCGTTTTTCCCTTTAACCACAACATATCTTATGATGGAACCTTTTCCTACTTTTCTGCCCCTTTTTATAGCTTTTTTAGCAGCTAAAACATGAGGAGCTTTTTGGACGTATTCTTCTGGATTTCTTGTTAGTTGTGTGTGTATTACCAGATCATCTAACTGAATATTTCCTTCTCTTATATTATCAATGGTTTCTTTTATTATTTTTGTTGCCTTTTCAGGAGAACCTTCCCTTAATATTGCTGTAAGTACTTTTTGCTGGGTTTTTTTCGCTACAGGTGCCCAATCCCTTCTTACAAGTTCTAAACCTTTGACAACTATGTTTTCGTTTTCTATAAGAGCGTACCTTTTTTTTGTAACGAAAAATCCTCTTCTATACAATCCTTCAAATTCCAGTTCCATTCCTTCAGGCAAAGTTTTATTTACCTGCTTTAGAAACTCTTTTGCTTTTTCTAAAATCTCTTCATTCAACCAATACACCATTTATAATGCCGTGTTGACCGGGTCTTGATGTAACTTTAACTTTTCCAATGTTAGTTTCAACTACGGCACCTTTTGTTATTATATTACGACGTACAAAATGTGGGTTTGCTTTATTTTCAACAACACTTAAAATTTCTGTAACTTCTATTTTACTTGTTTTAGGATCAACTACATTGATTTTATCCTCGATGGTGAGCCTTATTTTTCTATTCCCACCTCTAGTCCTAATTTTTTTGATCTTTCTTTCACCTATTTTGGTTTCTGCTGCTTCTTTACCAAGCTCAGATTTCCTTTTATTCCTTTTAAGTTTTGCTCGTCCGCCGGTGGGTTTTCTCAATGATTTTCCTTGCCATATTGCCATTATATCACCTCTATATTATCATCAATGCTTTTTTTCAATCTATTGTGAAGATTAAATTAAAAAATTTCATTTAAAAAAGCTTTCCGAATTTTATCCTCAAAAAAGCTTTATCTTTATTGATTCATATAAGCAATTGATCATATTACTTTATCTGATCACAAATTTAAGTCTTTAGATGACTAGGTATGAATCAATTTAAAGACTATATCAGTTGGAATATATTTAAATATTTAGAACCTCAACTTTCAACAATGAGGAAATTTTCTTTAAAATATATTCTAAAATTTAAAAAACCCTCATAAAGTGGTATATGACAAACGTCTATATATATTATTTGCATGGAGTTTTCATCCCTTCATTATTGAGGGATATCTCTGATATTGATATATATGGAACTAATATAAACAATTAAAACATTGGTGAATCTATGAAAATCGGTATGGCACATGGTGCTGGTGGAGAAATGATGCAGAGTTTAATCTCAGATATAATACTCAGCAACATAACTAATAAACGTGTTAATGGTGGAATTGGACTTGATGAACTTGATGATGGGGCTACTATTCCTTTGGGTGATTCTGAAATCGTGATCAGTACAGATGGTCACACTGTTGACCCTATTTTCTTTCCAGGAGGAGATATTGGAAAATTATCGATCGCAGGAACAGTTAATGATATATCTGTGATGGGAGCAAAGCCCGTTGCCATTGCAAGTGCAATGGTTATAAGAGAAGGTTTTCCAGCAGATGATCTAGAAATAATTTTAAGATCCATGGATGAAGTTTGCACAGAATCAGATGTAGCAATAATAACTGGGGATACCAAAGTTATGGAAAAAGATAAACTGGATAAAATTATCATTATCACTACAGGTATAGGTATAGTTAAAAAAGACGAAGTTAAAAGCGATTCTGGGCTTGAAATTGGGGATAAACTGATATTAAGTGGAAGTATTGGGGATCATGGGATCTCGTTGATGTCTTATAGGGAAGGATTTGGTTTTGAAACAGATCTTAAATCTGATGTTGCCCCTATATGGGAGATCGTCGAGAAATCCCTGGAAATTGGTGGGGTTAAAGCTATGAAAGATCCTACAAGAGGAGGCCTTGCAAACACCCTAAATGAGCTTGCCACAAAATCAAATGTGGGAATGTTAATTAATGAAGATAATGTTCCTGTGAAAAAGGAGGTGTTGGCTGCATCTGAAATGCTGGGCATTGATCCATATGAGGTTGCAAATGAAGGTAAAGTTGTAATGGGTGTGGAAGCAGATAAAGCAGAGGAAATTCTTAAAGCAATACGAACTACAAAGTACGGAAAGGAAGCGCAGATTATAGGGGAAGTTACAGATGATGATCACGTGATTTTGGAGACCTCTTTGGGTGGAAAGAGAATTTTAGAACCTCCGATAGCCGATCCCGTTCCAAGAGTTTGTTAGAACATTTTAAAATCTTAAATTTAGATATTTGAATTAAATTGGGGGATTTAAATGAAATATTTATGGCTTAAAAGATTAGCATCCTTAATCATTGATGCAGTGATATTAACAGCACTTATGTGGCTTATAAGTGCTTTGATTTATCCTTTAATAATTGTGACCAATAGCTTCATACTTTTTAGATATTGGCTTTTACTGGCAGGGTTGATTATAATTGTATACTTTACCTATCTGGAAGGAAAATACGCTACCACAGTGGGTAAGAGTGTTCTGAAAATCAAGGTAACAGCCCTTGAAGGTAAAATGGGTTACAAAAAGGCTTTTATAAGGAATCTATCTAAAATTTATTGGTTCCCTTTAATAGTAGATTTTTTGGTTGGAATTTTTGCCGCAGGTCCCGACCAGAGGACCATGGATCGGATCGCCAAGACACTTGTAGTGAATGTTGAAGAATTAAAAGATGAGGAATGATCTAATATTTAGACTCAGTGCTATCTTTCTATAAAAATAAAAAATCAAATAAAAAAAGATAATATTTGATTATCAGCTATTCTACTATTCTAACTTCTTGAACCGCTGGTTTCGCTATGGCTTTCCCGATGATTACTGTTACAATTACTGCTATTATAGTGATTATTATGGCATAAACGAACAAACGGTTAATCCGTTGCCTTTAGGGAAAAATTGGGTTATTAATGTCTTTATAGCTTCATTCCATGCCAGTGCAGCTATTAATCCAAATGCTGTGGTCATCAACGTCGCTATGGTTTGAAGTACTTGTCCTTTAACTTCTTTCACTTCTTCTTTCATTTTTTTGCTCCCAAACATTATTTAAATGTCTATAATATTTTTTGTTAAAATATACTTATACATTTTTATAAAATGAGATAATCAAATAAAAACAATATAAAATCAAATTGTATGAAGAATTGAGATATTTTTTCTTAATCAATGCGCCTTTAAAAAATTTTTTGCAATTTAATATCTCATACTGAATAATTAATAGAAACTAAAAAAAATAGACTTTTTTAAGTTTCAGAACATAGGTTAGAAATCAAATTATTTAAAAAATAACTTATAGAATCAAATCAAACATTTATTAGAAACATCAACAAAGTGAAAATTATGTTCATGGGAGCATCAACCAAAAAGGGCTATGATATAGCATCAAAAAGTAGAAAGATAGTACGTTCTTTGATAGAGAATAAAATACGTCATTTATCTCCCCAAGAGAGGTCAATAATCGAGAGAATTGTTCATTCAACTGCAGATACTGAATATGCTGATATAACCAAAATGTCGGGCGATTTTGTAAGTGAAAGTATTGATTCCATTGTGAAGGGTAAAGATATATTAACAGACATAAATATGGTTAAAGTAGGTATTAACAAGTATTTTGGAGATATAAAATGTTACATAAATCATGAAAATACAGTTGAACTAGCACAAAAGGAAAATATAACAAGAACAGCAGCAGCTATGAAAATTGCTATGTTTGAAGGCTTTGAAGGAATAGTGGTAATCGGAAATTCACCAACAGCTCTATTTGAAGTTTTAAATTTGGTTGAAGATCATGAAATGAAAGTCCAATCAGTTGTTGGAGTTCCGGTGGGTTTTGTTGGTGCAGCTGAATCAAAAAAAGCATTACAAAAAAGTAAAATACCGCATTTAGTGACTGAGGGTCCAAAAGGTGGAACACCAGTTGCAGTTGCAGTAGTAAATTCACTTATAAATCTTAAAAAGGAGTTCTAATCATGAAATCTGAAGATCTTTTTAGAGAAGCCCAAAAATTTCTTCCAGGAGGGGTAAACTCCCCAGTAAGAGCTTATAAGCCTTATCCTTTCTTTGCAAAGAAAGGAGAAGGTTCAAAAATATTTGATGTAGATGGTAATTCATATATAGATTACTGCTTGGCCTATGGACCGCTGGTTCTTGGTCATGCAAACCAAAAGGTTGTCAATGAGGTCAAAGAACAATTAGAAAAAGGATCTGCATATGGTGTACCAACTGAAAATGAAATAGAACTTGCAAAACTAGTTATAGATAAGGTACCCTGCGCTGAAATGGTTAGATTCGTAAATTCAGGTACAGAAGCTACAATGAGTTCTATAAGACTTGCGAGGGCATTTACAGGAAAAAATAAGATTATAAAATTTGAAGGAGCATATCATGGGGCACATGATTATGTTCTGGTAAAATCAGGTTCTGGTGCAGTTGGTTTGCCCGATTCTCCAGGTGTTCCGGTAGATACAATTAAAAACACTATATTAATTCCTTTTAACAATCGAGAGGCTTTAAATCAAGCAATAACTAGTGAAGAGGACATTGCAGCCTTAATTGTAGAGCCTGTAATGGGAAACATAGGTTGTATACCTCCTAAGGATGGTTATTTAAAATTTTTACGAAGAATAACTCAGCAAAACGACATAGTCCTGATCTTTGACGAAGTTATAACTGGTTTTAGGCTATCAGAGGGAGGCGCACAGGAATATTTTGGTGTAACTCCTGACCTTGTAACTTTAGGGAAGATTTTAGGTGGAGGATTTCCAATAGGGGCTTTAGCTGGGAGAAAAGGTATTATGGAGATGATAACACCTTCTGGGCATGTTTATCAGGCAGGAACATTTAATGGGAATCCAATATCAATCACTGCAGGACTTTATACATTGAACCAACTCGATAATAATTTTTATAAGGAACTGAACAGAAAGGGTATTGCAATACAGGATGGAATTCAAGATATTATTGATGATAACCGTTTAAACCTTAAACTTGCAGGTTTAGCCTCCATGTTCCAGATTTACTTCAATGAAAGGGATGTATGGAACTATAAGGATGCAAAATTATCTGATACAGAAAAATTCAATAAATACTTCCATAAACTTCTTGACGAGAAAATATTCATTCCTCCATCGCAGTTTGAGTGCTGTTTCCTATCTTTAATGCATGATGATGAAGATATTCAGAAAACATTGGAAGTAGTTGAAGAGGCCATAAGAACTATCTAAAAGGCTTCTCAACACATTTAAGGATATCAAGTAGATTTAAGATGTGATAATTAATAATATTTCATCTTTTTAAAATTAAAGAGAGATTTCTGAAAGATTTGAGAAAAATTAAAAGAATAAATAAATTGGCGTTTAAACCCGGTTAAATTATTTTTTTGTTATAAAACCATAATAAGGTAAAGATATATAAAAACAAACAGGATCATAACTATTATAAAACCGATAAATACTTTGACGAAGTTCGAATTTACTAAAATTAAGCTTTTTTCCCTATCTACGAGTTCTTTTTGTAACATGGCCCGTTTTTTTGTAATAGAGTCGAATAATCTATCTTCTTGTGCTGTTATGGTCGTTAATAGATCTTCTTGATCTTTTATATCCTTATCTTCTTGTTGGATAATCTCGCTTAAAAGTCTTTTTTGTTCACTGATATCTTCTCTTAGATCTTTCTCAGATATAGCTTCCCACAATGTCCATTTCCCTTCTTTAATGTCATGTAATAATTCTTCTTGTATTGCAACACGTTCTGATAACTCTTCAAACAGTTGTTTTCTCTTTTCAGCTTTGTTTTTCAGAGTTGATAGCATTTCTTTTAGTTCTGTTTGTTCATAGTAAGGACCTGTAATATCTGTATCTACTCTCGGTTCTTTTATGAGCTCATCTAGATTTTCATGATACTCTAATATGCCACCACACTCACATTCTTCGAAATCATCTGGAGATTCGTCTGCTTTGAGTTTGTAGTATCCACTACAGTCACAACATACCAAATACCCTTTACCTCTCCTATCTAGAAAATCTGATTCATATGTTTCCCTAGCATCATCAATTGAAACCACATGAATACCTCCAAAATAAATTCATGTGAATTTATTTTAATGATTTTGTCTATTTAAGGTCTTATTAGTAAAATCATGAATTATAAACCTTTAACATCAAATTAAAGTTTTTTAAACATGGTTTTTTTGTGAGATCAAATAGTTGTGAGATTAAATAATAACCATTTTTATATTTATCTTTAATGATTATTTGTTATATATAATCATTTATTGTTTAATCAATTTAATATATAAAATATTAACTATTAATGTAACAAGATTCTTTAATGATATTAAAAAAAATAAAAAATGATCATACACAGTTGTGGATGACCATGAGAATTTTAATTCACCCATCTAGTGAATTGGAACTTAAACAACTAGTTTCTTCAATTGGTGCTAGAAAACATAGTTTAATCCACTTGAAACAACAAACTGTGCAAATGCTTCTTCAGGTACAACGGCGATATTGCCTTTTCTGTATTGATCAATGGCTGTATTAACAAGGATTAAATATTTTGTTCTATCTTTTGCGGCGTTTGCAAGGCTTCTTATTAAAGATTCAACTGCTGAACCCCTTGACGCTCCTGCTCTCTGTTCTTCTCTTAGTAACTCTAGACTATTTCCTGTAATATAACCTTGACCAGGGACATAAACACCACCCAGCGCATTAATCATGGCATCTACAGCTTCAGGGGTTATGACAACTACAAGATCGGTTTTTACTCCAGTATTATACTCAACTATCTCCTGGGCCAATTTGGCTCCCTTTTTTACATCTTTATCCCATAAGGAATCGTGTAGATATAGTTTTTGAACGCCCTCTGTGGTTCTTAAATATTCAGGAGGAGGTGCTGTTGGGTGAGTCATAAAGCTTGGATAAACTGGCGAAATTTTTACAATCTTTCCTTCCTTTAAATAAATTATAAATGCCATATCCACAGCCCCCATACCTGGAGTGTTCTCTGTGGGGTCTGCTGTTAAAAGCAGTACTTGATGTTCTCCTTTCATAACGTTCTGCTGTTCTGCGACTTTGTATTGTACGGCTACAATTAATAAACCTGCAATAACGAGAAGTAAAATTATTATTGGTATTTTTTTTGTCATGATCACACCGATTTTCTTTTTTTTTTACTTAAAATTTTTAATGGGTTTTGTTATAATATAAATATTATAGTTTAAATATTAAATGATATATGAAGATTGCAGCAGGTGTTGGAAAAAATAAAAATATATTAGAAGCCTCAAAATTAGTTGAATTTGATGTTATTCTAACAGAATCTGAAGAAGAATTTATTGATATGTTATTTGAGGGTAAAGTGGATGCCGCTATACGTGGGTCACTAAGTGCCTCAAAAATTATACCTAAATTAAAACAAAAATATCCCAAAGGCGTATCTCGAGCTTCTTTTTTGGAAATAGATGGTTACAAGTTTTTACTTGCACCAGTTGGTATTGATGAGGGAGATGATATATCTGGGAAGATACAGATAATAGAAAATGGAGCCGAATTTCTATTAAAGATGGGGATAAAGCCTAAAATAGCAGTTATTTCTGGTGGAAGAGCTCAGGACAAAGGTAGAAGTGATAAAATAGATAATTCAATAGTCCAAGGTGAAGTTTTAACTGCAATAACAAAAAATAAATATTCTATAAAACATTATTTTATATTGATTGAAAAAGCTATAGCTGACAAGGCAAACTTTATTTTAGCACCTGATGGTATCTGCGGAAATTTGATCTTTAGAACCTTTATTTTTTGGGGTTCTGGAAAAAGTCATGGTGCAGTAACCCTTGGAATTGAAGAGATATTTATAGATACTTCTAGATCACAGACTGTTAAAGGATATGTGAGTGCTTTAGAATTTGCAAGGTACCTTGTGGAATTAAAAACTAAGAATAAAAAAGTGGATTAAAAATGGGAGTCTTAAAACCAATTTATAAACTTTATGAATGGTATATATCTCGGAATTTTAAGCCTGAGAACATGCCAAAACATATTGCCATAATAATGGATGGTAACCGGAGATTTTCGAGAATTAGAGGCAATATGGGTACTATAGAAGGCCATAAGAGAGGTATAAACACACTAGAAAGTGTTCTGGACTGGTGTGTTGATTTAGGAATAGAAATTGTTACTGTTTATGCATTCTCTATTGAGAATTTTAAGAGACCAGAACATGAAGTAGAGGGATTAATGAAACTTTTTAAAGAAAATTTTGAAAACATAGCAAAAAATAAGAAGATTCAGCGGAATAAAGTGAGAGTGAAGGCAGTGGGTAAATTGGAACTCCTTCCTGAGGATGTGAGGGATGCTATAAAAATTGCAGAAGATTCTACCTCCACGCACAATAAAAGGCTTGTAAACATTGCCATTGGATATGATGGTCGTCTTGAAATTGTGGATGCCATAAAAAAGATCTCGAAAGATATAAGAGAAGGCAAACTGAATCCTGATGAGATTGATGAAGATGTGGTAAATGGAAAGCTTTATACTGCAGGTCTGGAAGATCCAAACCTTATAATAAGAACGAGTGGTGAAGAAAGACTCAGTGGATTCCTTTTATGGCAGTCATCTTATTCTGAGCTTTATTTTTGTGATAGCCTATGGCCAGAACTAAGGAAAGTTGATTTTTTAAGGGCATTAAGGTCATATCAGCAAAGAGAAAGACGATTTGGAGTCTAAGAAATCAAACTCTGAATTTATAACTAATTTAATGTATTTAATGGTAATGGAAGGATTAAATGATTGATGCGCACTGTCATGTTGACTTTAAAGAGTTTAACAAAACAAGAGAAAAAGTAATCAGGCGGGCACAGAAAAAATTAACTGCAATAATAAATTCTGGTGCGAGTTTGGGCGGAAATCGCCGGACTCTAAAACTTGTTGAAGAATATGCTGGATTTATATATGGTACTTTAGGTTTTCATCCAGTAAATGCATCAAAAGCAGATTCAACGATAATAAACGAAGTCTTAAAGGAAATTAACATAAATATAGATAGTACAGTTGCAATTGGAGAAACAGGTTTAGATTTTCATCATATTAGTGACAAGAAATCAAAACAAAGGCAGATAAAGGTTTTCAAATCTTTTATTGAATTGGCATTGGAACATGAGATGCCTTTGGTGGTTCATGCAAGGGATGCTGAGTCAAAGGCATTCGAAATTGTAAAGAGCTATCATTCACTTGAAGATGTGGTATTCCACTGTTATGGGGGAAATGCTGAAACAGCTAAATTGATTATTGAAGAAGGTTATTACATATCTTTAGCAACTGTAATATGTTTTTCTAAACATCATCAAAGTTTTATAGAATTGTTAGAACTTTCAAATTTATTAACAGAAACTGACAGCCCATATTTATCTCCATTTAAAGGTGAAAAGAATGAACCAGCCTTTGTTGAAGAAGTTGTGAAGAAAATTGCAGATGTAAAATCTCTCTCTCCAAGAGAGGTTGGAAAAATAACCCAAAAAAATGCTATAAAGGTTTTTGATTTATAGGAGTTTATGAAGAAGGAAATTTAAGTTTTTAAATAAGAAGTTAACTAACCTTAAACTTAAATTTATATTAAAGTTTTGCCTAAAACAATGAAAAAATCTGAAAAAAACTTTCTGGAGAGTATGAGGGCAATTTACAATGAATAATAAGAATTAATAATGGAAAGGGTGAAATATTCTATAAAACCTAATTTAGAGATATAAATTAGAGTTTTGAATCATACTTACTCATCTCTTTTTTTGAATATTTCCTTTGCTGCCATTATTCCATTTATAGCTGCTGGAAAGCCTGCGTAAACTGCTATCTGGATTATAACCTCTACTATCTCTTGGCGAGTGCAACCAACGTTTAAAGCTCCGTTAATGTGGTCTTTAAGTTGTGCTTGCGCGTTACCAAGAGCAGTAAGTGCTGCAACAGTTGCAATCTCTCGAGATTTTAGATCTAATCCTGGACGAGAATAAATATCTCCATAGGGGAATTCAACAACATAACGACCTAAATCAGGTGCTATGTCCTCCAAACTCTCTATCAGTAAAGCACTAGCATTTTCATTGATTTTCTTCAGCTTTTCTAAACCTCGTTCATATCGATCTTGAGTCATCTATAACCTCCAATGTTTCTTTCGTATTAAATCCTTTAGTATTCTATTTAAAATTATTAGTTATTTAATTCAAAGAGGACTAAGTAAACAGAAGTATATTGCAAGTATTTAAGATGTTATCAATATATAATAAAATGATCATTTTATAAAAAATATTTCTAAAAAGCGGAATTTGGTGAACTAAATGAATTTAAAAATCCTTTCTATATTTTCGATATGTATAATGACTTTGATGATTATAAATGTTTCTAACGTTGAACTAGCATCTGCAGTGCCTATAACAACTGATAATTTTACCAATATGGTAAATCAAACCTTGGTTAATGCCTCAAATATCACCAATCAAACGGCCCAACAAGTTCAACAAACTTTAGGACCAATACAGCAGATATTAGACATTATTACATCAATTCTACAGCAATTGCAGAATATATGGTTCCTCCTAACAGGTCAATAAAAAGGATTTATAGTTTTTATGTTATTATTTTAATTTCTGAAATTAGGTAACGGTAAATTTAAAACGTAGCATACTTTTTATAATAGATTAAACTAAAAAATGAATTTTAAATAAACATTTGAATCATTGAAGTGATAAAGTGAAACCCTATGTAATATTAAATGCAGCTATGACCTTGGATGGTAAAATTGCCACTAAAACTGGTAGTTCAGAGATTTCAGGTAAAGAAGATCTTATAAGAGTTCACAAACTTAGAAAAGAAGTTGATGCAATAATGGTTGGGATAAATACGGTTTTGGTTGATGACCCCCGACTAACAGTGCATAAAATTGATGTAGATGCAGGGGATAATCCCATAAGAATTGTGGTAGACAGTAAGGCAAGGACACCACTTGATTTCAGGGTTTTAAATGATGAAGCACTTACCATCGTTGCCACTTCAGAAGATGCTCCTGTGGACAGAATTAAGACACTCAAAGAAAAAGTTGAAGTTGTGATAGGTGGTACGGGGCGTGTTGATCTTAAATCATTGATGGAAAAACTTGCCAAGGGAGGAATAAAAACCATCATGCTTGAAGGTGGTTCAACACTGAATTATTCTATGCTGAAGGAAGGTTTAGTTGATGAAGTGAGAATATGCATAGCACCCATAATAGTTGGGGGGGTTAATGCAAAAACTCTTGTTGATGGCGATGGCATTGATTCTATGGGAAATGCTATTAGGTTAAAACTAAAAAAAAGTTACTTCTTGGATGAAGATCTGATACTGGAGTATTCTGTAATCTCTTAGTACTTTTTAATGAAAAATAGGTAGATACCCATTATCAAAAGGACAATTGCTACCAACCATATAAGATAATCGAAAAACTGGGGTATCCAATATTTCATTACCAGTATCATAATGCCTACTATGATATATATAATGCCTAAAATTTTGTCGTTCATGATCACACTTCAATTTTCGTTATTTTATTATCTATTATCTTATTTATGAATTTTTCGGATGATTTGAAAATCATATAACTTAATTCAATAAAATAAATATTTGATTTAACTGCAAAAAATTTTATAATTTATATTAAACCATTTTTTTTCAATATTTTTTGGGGATTGTCTCTAAGTGCCTTTTTGATATGTTTTCTTGGCAAACCCGCACCTAAAGCTATCTTATATGCCGTTTCACAAGTGATTAGATCTTCAGGTGCATGTGTATCTGTGTCTAGGACAAGATCTGCACCTACTTCAAGAGCAACCTTGGCAACATGACCATTTGAAAGACAATGACCTTTTCTAGAACTTATCTCAAGTGCTATATCATTTTCTTTAGCAAGTTCAGCCTCTTCAATTGTTATAAGCCCTGGATGTGCAAGTATATCTACTTCAGGGCAACTAACAGCGCTTAAATTAGTCCCAGAGACTACCGGTTCAACCAAGGTTTCTCCGTGGACAACTATGATTTCAGCTCCCAATTTTCTGGCACGGTTTGCAAGTTTGTCAATAATCTCAACTGGAACATGGGTGATTTCAGCACCCGGTATAACATGTATATCCCAATTGTTTTTTATATCCAAAACAGCCTCCATGATTTTTTTCACGCAACTCAAGTTAGACGCATCAACGTGGTCGGTGATTGCAACCGCTTCATGGTCAAGAACATGAGCACGTCTTGCAATTTCAGAAGGTAGGAGTGCTCCATCACTGAAGATGCTGTGAGTGTGAAGGTCGATCCTTTTTTTGATATGATAGCCCCCTAGTTTTTGGTAGATTATTTATTGTTTTTTGGATATAATAAATATAGTGATAGGATGAAATGTTCAGTATTTGTTCCCTCTCATATAACCGGCTTTTTTGAGATAGTAGATCACAAAGATCCCTTGAAAAAAGGGTCTCGAGGTGCAGGCGTGGTTTTGGATAGAGGAGTTATTACAAGAGTCAAAATTAATAGCAGCAAAGACAACGTTATTATTAAAATAAACGGTAAAAAGAATCCTGAAGAATCACCAATAACCAGAAAAACAGTAGATTTAATGAAAAAAGAATTTGAATTAGAAAATAAGTTGATTAAAATTGATCATATGATTCAGGTTCCTATAGGTGCAGGATTCGGAGTTTCGGCGGCATTTGCACTTGGAACATCCTTTGGAATTGCCAGAGCACTGAATCTTCCTGTTACCCATAACAAAGCTGCAAGTATAGCTCACCTTGCAGAAATTGAAATGAAAAGTGGTTTAGGTGATGTGATATCAGAACTTCATGGTGGCATTGTTTTAAGGCTTAAAGAAGGAGCTCCAGGCATAGGAATGATTGATAAATTGATTTCAAGCCAATGGGATGATCTTTATATTGTTACAAAGACTCTGGGAGGGATTGATACTGCAAGTATCATCGGAGATCCAGTTTTAAAAAAAAAGATAAATGATGTAGGAAGAAATTTACTTTTCCAACTTTTAAAAACTCCAACCCCACAAAAATTCATGGAATTATCGCGAAAATTTGCAGAAAGCACTTCTCTTATGAGTGAAGATGTCCAAGAGATGGTTGAAATATTGAATGATGAGTCCCTTGGTGCATCCATGGCAATGCTTGGAAATACTGCGTTTGCAATATCTGAAAGTCTTGATACGAGTTTAGATGATACTTTGATAGCTAAAATTGACGGCGGGGGAATACGATTTATTAAATAAGATTTTTTATGATTATTAAGTTAAAAGTCGCTCATGCCCTTTTTCCTGTGCAAACATTTAAATAGTATTTAGTCCATATTATCATGTATAAAAAACAATTTGATACTTGAATTGTTTATACCTGCTGAAAATAAGGCTTCAAAGATTTTCCGATCTATCAGATGGGCTGATAGTGTTTATTATCCTGAATGCAAATCTTTTGACATATATAAACGTGGTTTCACTGATGAAAGGAAGATTACAAGACGATATTCATGCAATAACTGTGTTAAGGACTTCACAGACTTCGCTGGAACGATTTTTGCGATTAAAAATCTTCCTTTGGGTGAAATGTTCTACATATTGGCAAATCAAAATAAAAAAAGCACTAAACATTTATCAGAGAAATTATGCCACAAATGGTAGAGTGTTTATCAAATATCTAATGAATTCAAGGAATGTCTGGTTGAAAAATCCAAAGACCCTTTTTAACTGGAAAAATCAAAATAAATGAAATGTATCAATCTGCAGGTTCCAAAGGTTTAAAAAAACATCCAAGAAAAGAGGCCTTAAACTACGGGGAAGAGGCACGTGGAAGAAAGACAAACCCCCCATAATCACTATGGTGGAAAGAGGAACACAAAAAACGATTTTCTCTGTTGAGAAGAACCTATCCAAACAAGTATACACAAAAAAAATAAGAAAGACTGCGAAGATATAATTAAAGTATTCATTGATGATTTTACTATTTGTTCCAAATTAAAAGAACATATCTTGGTTAAAAACCACAAAACAGTAACCATTCGGAAAAAAGCATGTTGATGGTGAAAATCATGTTAAATTCTGAAAACAAACATTCTCTTCTAAGACCATTCCTAAACATTTTCAGAGGAATTTCAAAGAAAAACCATTGACTAATACACCAAATTCTTCCAATTTGCATTCATAAACGGAGTACAATGGATAGAAAAAACACTAAAACTAGCATGCACTTGCACTAAAATAAGGAGATGAACGAAACTTAAATACTATGTGAATTATTAAAAGAATAATCTGAATATTGATTCTCGAATAAATTATAATCAAAAAAATAATTAAAATTAGAAGGTCGAAAACATGATAGTCAATGAATGGTGTATGTATTGCGGGGAATGCGCAGGCGTGTGCCCTCAATGTGTTATTGAAGTTTGTGAAACAGGTCTTAAATTTGATGAACAGACATGTGAAGACTGTAAATTCTGTGTAATGGTATGTCCAGTAGGTGCCTTAGAAAAAGATGAACAAAAATAAAAAGAAAATAAAGATTAAAAGATGACAGAATAAATATGGAAATATTGATTAATGGTGGAAAAAAATGATGATTGAAACTGATGTTTTGGTTGTTGGAGCAGGCCCGGCAGGTTCCACTGCAGCAAAACATGCGGCCTTTAATGGTGCTGATGTAATCCTTATAGACAAAAAATCCGAGATTGGGGCGCCTAAACGTTGTGCAGAAGGTGTGTCCAAAGAGGGTTTAAAAAAATTAGGTATAAAACCAAAAAGTAGATGGGTAACTCATGAAATTGAAAATGTTCGTCTTGTATCACCAAATGGAACAGTTGTATGGCTTAATCAGGATAAGGTAAAACTACCAGAAGCAGGTTACGTCCTTGAGCGGAAAGTATTTGATAAACATATGGCTATGGATGCTGCCAGAGCAGGAGCCAAGATCAAGATAAAAACCCTTGCCAAAGGATTAAAAAAAGAAGGAGATCAGATTATTGTAAATGCTGAAAGCATGGGGGAAAGCTTTGATATAAGGGCAAAAATTGTTATTGGTGCAGATGGCCCTGAATCAAGAGTTGGTAGGTGGGCTGGTCTTAACACAGTATTCATGCCAAAACATATGGAATCTGGAGTTCAATTTGAGATGGTACGGGTTGAACTTGAAGATAAAAACTCACTAGAATTTTACTTTGGAAGTTTGGCCCCTGGAGGATATGCATGGATATTTCCAAAAGGAGATGATATTGCCAACGTTGGTTTAGGTGTCTTACCCACAAAAACCAAAAAGAGTGCCTACCAACACCTCCTAGAATTCGTTAAAAGCTGTCCTGCCACAAAAAATGCCCAAGCAGTGGAGATTAATGTTGGCGGAGTTCCTGTAGGTGGACCAGTTAGAAATATGGTTACAGACAATGTGATGATTGTTGGAGATGCTGCTGGTCAGGTGAACCCACTTACTGGTGGCGGAATAATCAGTGGTATGACTGGAGGTTTATTTGCTGGTGAGGTTTCTGGTGCAGCCATCTCAGATAATGAAATAACAAAAGATAGGCTCGCAGAATATGAAAAAAGGTGGCATGAAGATAGGGGAGATTCCTTTAAAAAATATCTCAAAGCAAAAGACTACCTTTTAAGCCTTTCAGATGAAGAATTGGATTCTATTGCCCTGGCATTTAAAGAAACAGAATTTGAGAATATAAATACCGGAGAGCTTATAAAAAACCTCATTAAAGTTTCACCTAAGGCTTTGTTGAAGTTAGGTAAATTGTTTTAGATAGTATAGTAAATAAATTGGATGATATATTTTTATTATCTTTTTATTATCCGTTCTTCTATACATCCTTAAATCTTTTTTAATATTAAATTACAAATAATATTACAAAAATTCCGACTAAAAAAAACACCATTGCCACTCTGTGATAAAGTATATCTGCAATATTTAGCATTTTCTCCTTATCAGTAAAGTTAGAAAAATAAAGAGGAACTGTAGCTAAAAATCCAGGCAAAATTGCCAGTGCAAATTGTATGAGGTTTATATCTCCAATAAGCAGGATATAAATAAGTAATATACCAAAAATCACCGAAAGAATGTGAGTAACTGAAGTTTTTGATTTATACATTAAATAGGTACCCATACCCCCAATATACATCAAAATATAAACGCTTAAGGGTACTAAAAATAGATTATTCAACAGAACGCAACATGAAGCAATTCTAAGTACTGTATTTGTGCCAGTACTTGTAA
Organism: Methanobacteriota archaeon; assembly: GCA_016874685.1. Taxonomy (GTDB): domain Archaea; phylum Methanobacteriota; class Methanobacteria; order Methanobacteriales; family Methanobacteriaceae; genus VGTM01. The sequence continues at coordinate 32,980 of VGTM01000002.1, read as the reverse complement.
AGGGTGCCAGTATTGTATCCTTCAGTCTTATAGGTGGCACAGTATAAATCACCTGATTTATAAGCATTAAAGCAAGTATTAAGCTGAATACTAGTTTTAAAGTGATCAAGGATATTATTAAGACTGAAGATACTAAAATTCCAACAAATAGAAATATCCACTTTTTTTCTACGTCCCCCTGTATGAATGCTCTTTCTCGTTTTATTCTATCTTTTTTATCAGATTCCAAATCAGTCAAATCATTGAGACTGTACAGCGCTCCCCAAAGTACTGATACTAAAATCAATCCCTCTAATATATCATAGGGATTATTAATAACCTGGGGGGAAAAATATGCATATGTTAATACCAACAGGTACATGTTAATAGTTTTGGATGCCCAAGTAAGTCTTGTAGATTTTATAAGAGTTTTTATCATCTTTATCTCCAAAAACAGCTATTTTGTCTATTTTACATAACTATTTAGTATATTCATCTATTTTCCAATGCTTCGCAGATAAATCGTGGTTTACGGCCATGTTTTTTAATACATCGCCGAATTATGTCATTATCAACATTTTTTACATGTTTCTTAACTATATTTATAGTTTCTGGCTCTGAATATGATATTTCAGCCACGCTAAAAAACATCTTAAGAAAAAAAACCATTATCCTCGATAGGAAACCAAAGTCAGAGAATAGATCATACTTTTTCTCCCCTATATAAACCCTCCATGCAGTCTGAAAAACGATATTCATTTTCCTATATTCGCTTCGATGTTTAATATACTCCGTAATACAGAGTAAATAGAAATAAAAAGTTTTATAACCTACAGAATCTGTCCATTTGCTGAAACCTACCAAGTTTTTGTCAATAAAATGTGTATCGTGAAAATTATCTGCAAATAAAATTGCATCAAAACTAGAGAGTTTTTTATAGACTTCATGAACTGATCTAACATGAAAATCTCTACTTATAGTCTTAAAAATTTCATTAAAAACCATTTTAGAACTTGCATTTTGATCGTGTAATTCAAAGCGAGGTTCATATACTTCAAAATCCATGTTATTCAAAGCAAAATATATATTTGACGATTTTCCAGTACCTGGAGCTCCTATAATGTGGATAATCCGTCCTTTCTCATTTTTCAAGTCCTTTAATGTTTTATAAAGTTTTTTATAAGACTCTGTAACAACGAAAAGGTTATAATCTTTGATAGAATTTACCTTGTACTTTATCATTATTGATAATAATGCCATTCCTATATAATCAAGTATGTTTTTTAATAAATTTTTGACTTTATATTGGTTATTAAAAATAAAAAAAATTCAAAAATACAGTAAAATTTAACAAATAACACTTAAAAATTAAATAATACACTGATTTAGTTTAGACTTGATAAGTTATAAATGATATAGATGAATCATTAAAAAAATATGTCTAATATTTAAGATTTTCATAATTATAAATGAACTTCTTTTAAATATTATAAAATGGAGGGAAAAATATGGGAATTGAAATTGTAAGTTCAGCTTTTAGGGAAGGGGAAATGATCCCTAAAAAATATACGTGCGATGATGTGAATGTTTCTCCTCCACTGGAGTGGGATTATGTCCCTAAGGGCACAGTAACCCTTGCCATTATATGTGATGATCCCGATGCACCAGCAGGAACATGGACGCACTGGGTTATTTTCAACCTTCCACCAGACCTAAAAGAACTGCCTGAAGGAATAACTGATGAGAGAATGTTTGATAACGGTGCCAAGCAGGGAATAAACGATTTTGGAAGAATTGGTTATGGAGGACCAGCCCCTCCCCGAGGAACACATAGATATTACTTCAAAATATATGCACTAGATGTGGAACTGGATCTTAGCGCTGGAATAACAAAAGATGAGCTATTGCAGGCTATGGAAGGGCATGTACTGGATGAAGGGCAATTGATGGGGAGATATAAACGGTAATCAGTTTAAATTTAATAAATAAATTTATCAATTAATGATCTGAAATATTTATTTTTGAAAAAAACATAGAAAAAATTTTATTAATGTTAATATCCTGAAATTTATTTAATAATAATCAAAATGAAAATAATCGTATCGTGCTCAAAAAGCAGGTAATGGAAAAATAATTAAAAGATAACTGAACCAATGTAAAATTGTGCTAATCAAACGATAAGAGGACGATAATTTGAATTTTTTCAAATTAAATGGATTTAAAAGTTATATAATGACCAATCTGGTTTCATGCATCTTTTTGATCATTCTAACGATTATTACCACTGCAATCACCTACTATAAGGTAATTATCCAGGCAGAATTGGGAGTACTTCACTGGGATACATTTGTTTATCTTGTGAACGCTCTTAGGTTTGCTGATATGGGAGTAGTAGGACAGATGCATTTAGCTCCATTAATACCATTTTTAACATCCCTCTTTTTTAGATTAGGATATGTCTCAGAAACCACTCTTTTTATTTTGGATGGTGTATTATTTGTAATTGGAGTTATAGGGCTTTATCTACTCTTCAAATTGCGTTATAATGAAATTCAGAGCTTCACGGGTGCCGTAATGTTTGCAACCTTTAGTGTAGTTTTAGCCTGGGTGGCTGCAGGCGGGATTGTTATTGCATCTGTGACATTTTCTATTTGGACTCTTTACTTTACTATTCTGGCTGTAAAAAAGGATCCAAAATATTTCTATTTGGCATTTCCTGCATTCACACTAGCCTTTTTAACCAGATACACCGCAGGCTTAATAATATTTCCAATGATTTTCTATGTATTAGTAAATGGAAAGTTTCTTAAAATAAAAGAGATGATTATAGGAGCACTTGCTGGTTTTATAATCTTTTTACCGTTTGCATTGGTTTTTTATTATAAATTAGGAAATCCATTTCCTTTTATCGGGCAATTAAGTAGTACAGCTACAGAATCAGCTGCTATGGCACAGGACATTGGCTACAATCCAAATACATTATATTATATAAAAAACTTGCTCAATTATGTTTCCAGCTATCCTGTCCATGGCTCATATTATGAGATTCTAAATCCATCACAGGGTGTAGCATCCTATATCTCTTATATAATAATCATGATCCTTATAATTGGACTTATATTCTATATTTACAATATCATAAAGAATGCAAAAAACAAATATTTTAATAAAACAAACTATCGAATTAACGTTTTTAAGCTATTACTTCTGGCAATTTTGGTGGTAGTTTTTATTTTAAGCTTTGCCAAAACATCATATATTATAAGTGAAGTTATTTTTTTTGTTATTAGTTATACAGCATATATGAGTTTTAAAGACTTTCAGATAAAGATTGATATGGATTTGTTCTTTTTAATGTGGTTTATGGTTTATTTTATAGCACATAGTGTTATTCCCATAAAAGATGACCGCTACTTCATTACTATGGCACCAGCATTTGCATATCTTGTGCTATTGGGCTTAAATGAAATTTCTGAAAAATTAAGGATATCATATAAAAACAAAAACGTAACATCTTATATACTATCCTTGATCCTTGTGGTTATGGTATTATCATCTGCATCCGCCTATTTTACTAAAATTCCCCATGAAGATCCCTGGATCATATCTGAAAAGTCTGCGAGTGAGTGGCTTAAAAACTACGATCCAAGCTACAAAGATAAGATCATAGTTTCAGACCGGGGCCCGGTATTTAGTTGGTATCTTAAAAAAAGTGTGACTACAAGGATATACAGATATTCCAAAAGTCCAGAAGAATTTTCCAACATCCTAGAGAGTTATAACGCCAATTATTATATATATACTGGCTCTGAAGCTCTTGATATTCCCGGATATCACAAGATCAAGACAATTAGAATAGTTGTAATTTATGAGAAGAATAGCGATTGAGAATAGATATTCAAAGATTATTCTGTTTAGTTATTCAATAATTTCAATATAACTTTACTATTCCAAGCTTAAGAATAAAAAAATAAAGAAAAATATAGGATCAAATATTGTTTGAGACCTTTAAAAATTTGGGAAGAGGTTTAATTTTGGCTGGGGCGCCTATTGCAAGATACCATGGAGGAACACTCCGAGTTACAATCGCTCCTGCAGCTACCATTGCTCCCTCCCCAATCTCAACGTTGGACAGAAAAGTAGAATTTGCCCCTATAGACGCTCCTTTTCTAATAATTGGTCCTTTAAGATCATAATCAACTCGAATTGGATATTTATCATTTGTAAAACAGGCACAAGGTCCAATAAAAACATTATCATCTATTATAGTGTTTATAGGTATGTAAACATTTGATTGTATGCTAACATCATCTCCAATGAGACAGTGCCCTTCAATAACAGAGTTGGTTCCAATAAGGACATTGTTACCTATTATAGTTTCTTCACGGATTAAGACGTTATGTCCGGTTTTGAAATCATCCCCTATTTCAACATCATTATATATCACTGTATTTGAGCGAATAACAGCATTTTTTCCAATTATAGGTTTTTTAGATCCTCTTCTATATAGTATTCCAACATCTACATCTTCTTCAATTTTTGAATCAGTCCCTATTTTTGCCGTTGATGTTCTGGAAAAAAATTCTTTAATATTTGGCATTATTTACCTCTATTTTTGGGGTGATTAATAATCTGGATAAATTTTTGGAATTGAATATTACCCTAGAAACTAATAAAGGAGAATCCACCACCCTGTTTTTTATATATAAACCTTCACGGAATTGGCATGTAATTCTGATAAACCTTTAAATGCGAGTTTATGATCATTTAAGTTATTATATCATGATTTGCATGTATTAAGACTTCTATCGTCCTTCTTTTAATCATCATGAACAACAATCGGGATGAGAAGATAATTGGAAACCCTAAACAGACTATACTCTAATTGGTTTTAGTAGTATATAAAACTAATGCTTAACTGCTTTACAATTTTTGGCAGCAAGATGCTCTATAAAAGTTTTAAATATCATTAATTGAGTCCTCTAAATCATTTATACTGCGTTAAATGTGGATATAATCATTATACTAATCTTTATATTAAATGGAAAGCCAATCAAATCTTTAAAAATCCGAAAATTAGTTATAATACCAAAATACAAACTTAAACCCAGATGATAAAATGAAATTTTCAGGTTGGACGAAGAAAAAACGTAAATTAAATGATTTTTATTCATTAAAGAACAATTTGAAGGGGATTGGTAACGATGGAAAAATTGGTTAAATACTACGATATTCAAATAGAAAAAGTAGGAGAAACCAACTGGAAATCAAGGGAAAGATGCCTAATTCAATACTGTGATCAAGAAGCCATAGTTACAAAAAAGCTGCTTGATGAGACTTACAAAATAAATAAAATAGCGACTGCAAAAGCCCGAAAATATGAATTTAAAGCATCTGTTTTCATGAGCGACAGAACTATTATAACGATTCTTGACGATTTTAGATACATAAAATTAGTAAATGAAGCATAGTGGAGGCAGGATTTGAAATTCAATAAGAAGGATATGATCAGGACTATTTACGAAATCAGGGAGGATATAGGTCACAAAAAGGTAAAAATAGACGTTAAAGATGTAATAGTCCATGAAAATACAAACGATCTGTTAATAATTACACCAGATCGCCCTGAAAAATCTGCTATTATTGGAAAAGGCGGATGGGTTGTAGGAAAACTTAAAGAAGAACTTGAAATAAACTCGATTCATGTTGAAGCATATTCTGATATTTTAATTCGAAAATACAGGATTAAACAATCTATAAACACTCTAGATGATATTATAAAAATGTTTAATAATGATGATGCCCAGCCTCTTGAAAATTTAAAAAATTTGCTAAATCAAATAATAAAAAATATTTATAATATTTATAAGTTAGATATTATTTTTGACAGCTATGATAACAATTTAAAAGAACTAAAAGAGCACAAATCAATTGTTGCTTTATCCGGTGGAGTTGACAGTAGTTTTTCGTTGATAATTGCCGAAAAAATGGGATTTAACCCAATTGCGGCCACAGTAGATCCTGGGACTATCATTCTTCCCCCATTCTTTAAGAAAAACATAGATAAACTTTGCAATAGCCTTAAACTGAAGCATGAATACCTAAAAGTGGAAATGGATTTAATAATAACTGGGTCGATGGAAGGTAGGTTCCATCCATGTGGTAGATGCTCAAATATGGTTGAAAAAACTTTAATGACATTTACAAGAGATAAAAAGATCCCCTTTTTAATATATGGAGATCTTGTATCTACAGGATCTCAATCTATACTGTATAATAATGGAATTGTAAGAATAAACCTACCAGCAATGCTTTCTGTTACAAAACAGGAGATCCAAAGGTTAACTACGGAATTCGGTGTAATTAAAAAAGGAGTTTATGGTTGTCCTCTATTAAATGAAGTACATAAAAAATATCCTCACATGCGAAAATTTTCCATCCAAAGAGTTCTGAGGGAAACTAGGGCAGGTTTATTAGAGCCTGGAGAAGCGCTTGAAATGATAATGAGGATAATTTGAATTTAATACCCCACAATCATGAGAAAAATATTTCCAACAAACCATAGATTATTAGAAAAATTCCTACCAGGTACCCTACCAAAGAAGGATATATAATCATCAAAATACCAATCAGAAGAGCAAGTATACCTAGAAGTTTTGGATCAATTTTTCGGTTCATAGATTTTATTAGAATAGGATAATATATAAAGTTTATGAAAGCATTTAAAAGTAAATTCTGTCCAAATTGTGGATCTGCAAATATTAAGTGGGTCAATCCGCAGATGTGGTCTATCTGGCAATGCGGGGATTGTGGTTACTCTGGTGCAGTGATACTGGAAGATGGAAAAATGGCAGAAGAGATAAAAAAGAAATATAATGATGCTAACAAGGAAAAATAAAAATAAACATCGATTTAAATAACATTTAATATGGCTTTCAATATTTAAATATTCAATAATTATTTTAAATGGATTTTTTTGGAGTTTCTAGTTTTCAAGATTGTTCTTTGTCTAAGAAAGCATTCAATTCTGCAATCGCTGATTTAACTGTATCCGGAGAAGGTCCACCAACTGTTTTTCTCATAAGAATGTTTTCATAAGGATCTAGAGCTTTTTGAATAATTTCATCTTTAAGATCTAGATTTTCCCCAATTAAATCCTGTGCAATCTTGTCTAAAAACTTAGAACCGATTTCACCAGGAGTAATATCATTTTCCAATGCATGCATAACCATTCTACCCACGATTTTGTGGGCAACACGGAATGGAACATTTTTTTCACGTACTATCACATCAGCAAGTTCTGTTGCAGTTGAAAAATTTGATGTTGCTAGATCTTTTAGACGATTTTTATCAATCTTAATTGTGAATAACATCTTATTTACAATATTTACCATAGATTTAGAAGTATCTACAGCATTCCAAAGATGGGGTGTTATTTCTTGTAAATCTCGATTGTAACTGTGGGGTAATGCCTTTAAAATTGTCATAACTGTCATAAGTTCTCCATAGAGAACCGCTGTTTTAGCTCTTGTAATTTCTGCAAGATCTGGGTTCTTTTTTTGAGGCATTATAGACGACGTGGATGAAAATTCATCTGAGATCTCCAAAATGCCAAATTCATAGCTGCTCCAGTTTATAAGTTCCTCGCAGATCTTGCTTAAGGTTGAAGCAAGCATGCAAAGGCAGAAAACAGTTTCAGCTGCGAAATCTCTTGAACTTACAGCATCGATCGAATTTTTCATTAATCCATGAAAGCCTAAAAGCTCTGTGGTCAGCTCACGGTTTATATTAAAACTAGTGGTTGTCATTGCTGCTGAACCAAGTGGATTCATATTTACTCGATTATAGGCATCTTTTAAGCGTTCATAATCCCTTTTTAAAGCATTTGCATATGCAAGTAGATGATGAGCAAATGTTGTGGGTTGGGCATGTTGAAGATGGGTATAACCAACCATAACAGTTTCTGTATGTATTTCAGCCATTTTGAGTATATTATCGATAAATTTCAGAATATCATGTTCAATCTCTTCAATTTCTCTCACCAAAACTAATCTAAGATCAGTAGCAACCTGATCGTTTCTAGACTTTGCAGTATGCATGAATCCAGCAACATCACCAATTTTTTGAGTTACGTAACTTTCCACGGCCATGTGAATGTCTTCTACAGATGGATCCAAATCTAGGGCTTCAATTCCTGCTTTTTTTAGCTCATCAAGAGAATTTATTATTTTATCTGCATCTTCTTGTTCAATAATGCCCTCTGCTGCAAGCATGGTACAGTGGGCGATGTTACAATCTACATCTGCTTCAAATATCCTCTTATCAAATTCTAAAGAAGAAGTAAAAGATGCAGCATATCTATTCATCTTTTTTTTTAGTCTGCCGGCCCTTATATTCAATTTTATAACCACTTATCGTTCTTTTCCTTTCCATTCAGTATATCCACATGTTCCACAAGCATATCTATCTCCATGATCTGCCATGAAAACTCCATACGAACATCTAACACAGAATGGGTTTCTTCTTATTATTTTGTTATTTTTAACCTCGTAAAGTTGGTATTTTTTCATTTCATTCCTCCTCAGGTTTCTCCTCATTAGATTCCTCTTGAGGTTCTTCCTCTTTCTGAGGTTCTTGGTTTTTTAGCAGGATATGTTTGGATTCAATTTCCTCTAAACAATCCTTTGAATCATATACTTTCGCATAACCGTCTGCTCGACCTTCCCCAAAGGTTGGTTTTATTTTATCCACAACCAGTAGTTTTTTATCAGCATTTAAGATGGAAACAAGTTTATTTCTAACATCTAAAATTTTTGGAGTGGTTTCTCCTTGATATAAACAGTCAAAATGTATTTCAGTTCTATTTAAAAGCGGATTTTTAAGTTCATCTTTAATCACTATCTCCATTATTCTACCTCCTCAAACCTCTTGATAATATTTTCTGCCTTTTTTTTAACTTTATCAACTTCAACAAGCACGACCCCCTCGTCAGGTTGCCCATAGAGGATAAGAGAACCATTGGGAGATTCCAAAATACAGGGAAGAACTGATAAATCTTCTTCACCGTCAACAATAATTAATGTATTGCTGTTATATTTCTCTACCAAATTAATTGATTCCGCTATAGCTTTATATAGTTCATCAGTTATAGTGCCTGGAGGGTTATGGGCATACAATATATTTGCCCTGTATTTAATTTTGTACTTTGATGGTTTTCTTCCTATTTTATGATCTATAATGCCAATATTTGGAACTATGCCTGCATCCAATAGATTTTTTGTGGTGGCATCGCCCACTGAAATCATCAAACTATTTTTTGGTTTATTTTTTGGTAAAGATTTTTTTAAATCATCCAAAGATGAATAAACATTTCCAAAAGGTTTTTTTAAAACGTTTCTAAGCTCTTTTATGAGTATTAACACTATCTAACCCTCAGAGCATATTCTCCTGGAAGAGTTATATGCAGTTCTTTGGCTATATCTGAATTTTCTGGATCGATTATTATTAAAAGACCACTCCAGTTTATTGAAGAAGGTAAATCGCAAATAAAGCAACGTTCTTCTTCCATTAATCGATGACATTTAGTGCACGCTTTAACTACCATTTCACTTCTTCCTCTTTTCTTTTTCAATCCACTCGAATCTTCCTAAACCGGGTTGGCGCATGGTAAGACCGATTTTTATTTCTTTTGATGATTTTCCTTTAAGACTTAAAGCAACGACTCTTGCACGAACTTTATTTCCTTCTTCAAGTGTTCGCTTTGTTTCTTTACCAATTAGTGCTCCTCTTTTCCTGTCATAGTTAATATAATCATCTGTTACCTGAGATACATGAACAAGGGCGTCCATAGGCCCTATTCTTACAAATGCTCCAAATTCAGTTATTTCAATAACCTCTCCTTCCACTATTTCATGTAACTCTGGTTTGAAAAACAGAGCCTTAAATACAACATCATGATAAGCTGCACCATCTCCCATGATAACCTTACCAATGCCTATTTCTTCTATTTCGTTAACTGTGACCATCAAACCAAGTTTTTTGTCAATCTTTCCAACGTAATTTTCATTCAAAATATCGACTGAAACATCTTCTAATGGTTCTTCAAACCGTTCAGGCGGGATTCTTACAGTGTCTTCAATTTTTGATATTAAATACAATAAAATCCCTCTTTAGTTCATTTCTTTGATTATTTAATATAAAATACATGTTAATACCAAATATTTTTTTTAATTCATAATTATATTCAAAACTCAATACAATCAAATCCTTTTATATAATTCTATAGAATGTTCTATTGCCTCAAGGGCTTTTTCTACATTCTCCCAGCCTAAAACTTCTGTTTCTTTTCCTTCAAGTCTTTTATATTCTTTGAAAAAATGTGCAATTTCTTCTAAAAGATGACTGGGCACATCACTAATGTCTTTAATATCTTTAAATCGAGGATCCTCTACAGGGACGCCAAGTATCTTATCGTCATGATCCCCGCTGTCTATCATTCTCATCATTCCTATTGGTCTGGTCTCAATTATACATCCGGGGAAGGTTGGTTGTTCCATGAGCACAATAATATCCATGGGGTCTCCATCATCATATAGGGTCTGAGGAATTATTCCATATTCTGCAGGATAATGGAATGGTGAGTAAAGCACCCGGTCTAATGCAAATGATTCCATATCTTTATCATATTCATATTTATTTCTGGATCCTTTCGGTATTTCAATTACAGCATATACTACATTCGGAACTGAAGGTCCTGGTTGTATATCTTTCCAAAGATTCATTTAACTCCTCCTTTGCTTAAAGAGATAGATTAAATCTTATTTTTTCAGATTTATTTTCTGTTTGTTAATTAAATTTTTTAAGAATATATTTTGTAGTTATATTTTGTTTACATAACTTGAGCTATATTCAATGTATGTTCATCTATAAATTTTAAAATATTTAAATCTGTTTCTAATAATTCAAATGCCCATCTACTGTCAGATATTTCTTCTGGCGCAGATACACAACTGCTATTCCTTTAGATCTTGCTTTTTTTCTCAGTTCTACGTCATTAGTACATAAAATTTTTGATATTCTAAGAAGTGCATTGTCTACATTTTCATTTTTTCTAAGATCACTTTTAATTATTTTTATATTAGGCGAATGAGCGATTTTTAAGGCTACTGAGGCAGCTATTTTATCTGATCCTTTTGATCTTTTTTTTATACTCTCAACTTCATCAATTACAAACGAAGGTACTGATAGGCTGTAAGAGGGTAAGATCTGCTCAATTTCTGATATTATATCTACATTAAATTGAGCAGGTATCATAAAAAATTTGCATCTAATATAACTTCTCGTTTTTTGTGTTTATTTAATAATACCATATCCAATTAACCTCCATCTGGCTCCTACACGTCGACTCAGAGCAACTCGCTGTTTAGATTCAGCACAAACCGGTAGTTTCAGATTAACATCTGCATCATTTCCTTTTACACCAGTTACAGAGCCAATAGTGGTGGTAGTTCCCACATTTATCATAAGTGGTTCTGAAGTCCTTATGGGTTCAACAGCTCTTTCTTCTTTTGTACCTACCACTCTTTCCAGAAGATGCGTTTCCAGAGTAAAATTGTGTAAAACTGGAGGAAGCGTCCCTGGTTTACCCGCAACTGATCCTGAAAGTGAATCAGCTTTTGCTAACGATGGATCTAGCTTTGTAGCAACACCTACAAGTCCTCCAGGACCAACCTCATCTACAGATTCACCGCCTGCAATTAAACCCACGATTTCGGAGGTTAAACTCATCCAAGACGTTTTTCCGCCTTTTTCGACCTTAATTCCAGGTTTTATTTCGATTTCATCACCGACTTTCAGTTTTCCTTGAACTAGAGAACCTCCAATAACGCCTCCCACGATATTTTCAGGTGTGTATCCTGGTTTGTTTATGTCAAAGGATCTTGCCACAAACATCCTGGGAGATTTCCTTAATTGTCTTCTGGGAGTTTTTATATTCTCCTGAATGAGCTCAATCAAAATGTCAATATTTGCACCCTGCTGTGCAGAAACCGGTATTATTGGAGATTTGTCTGCACAAGTACCCTTTACAAACTCTTTTATTTCATTATAACTTTCTATAGCTCTTTCCTTTGATACTATATCAATCTTGTTTTGGACAACTATAACATCCTTAACTCCTATAACATCAAGTGCCATAAGATGTTCTTTGGTTTGAGGTTGTGGGCATGGTTCATTTGCAGCTATAACTAAAATAGCTCCATCCATTATAGCAGCACCAGATAACATAGTTGCCATTAGAGTCTCGTGTCCAGGTGAATCTACAAATGATACTTTTCTTAATGTTTTTGTTTCTGACTTGCAGTGTTCACATATAATTTCAGTAGTGTAACATTGAGGAACTGAACATTCAAGACACCTTCTGAAGGTTATATCTGCGTAACCTAACCTTATTGAAATTCCTCTTTTAGTCTCTTCACTATGTGTATCTGTCCATACACCAGATAAAGCTTTTGTTAATGTAGTTTTTCCATGATCAACATGTCCCACAAGTCCTATGTTTATTTCAGACTGATTTTTCACGAGTTCACCTAAGTTGTATTATTAATTGAATTATAATATTAATTTTACTCATTACTATTTAGAAATTTTTCAATGCTTTTTTTACCCTTTTCTGTAACAATAGTATTAACCTGGACGATATTATCAGATATTGTATTCCCTCTTAGAGTTTTTCGTCTCCTAATCCCCTTCCTTTTTGGTTTAAATCCAACACCTCCTGAAATAAGGCTTCTTATTCTCCTAGGTCCTTCTATATCCTTCCTCATAGCGAAACCATTTTTATCGCTTCCACCGGTTATTTTAAGTTTATATCCTTCCAATCCAATTAAAGAAGCGTCGAAGTCGTCTCCAATCTTCAGTCCAATTAATTTTTTGGATTGTTCAGATTCGACATTAATCTGATAACTCTTATCATTTTCTGAAATAACCAATTTAAAAGCCAATTTATCTCCTCCTCATTATTCTGGATTTTTGTCTTTTTATATTATAAATTTATTGTTTTTAGTCAGTATTGAATCATTTATTATTTATATCCCCCAATTTGGATTTTCTTTCCTTTTAATTTCTACAATCTCATTAAGTGTTTCTATTTCATCTTCAGTTAGTTTATTTTTAAGTTCTGATTCTAATATTGTGTAATGATTTTCAGGTATGTTCACGTACAATATGTCTCCTTCATTAAAGTTTTTTCCAAATAAAGCATCTTTGATAGCCATAGCAACCTTTTGACCTTTAGATGCAGACTTTTTATTTTCGCCTTTATCCTGCATACTTTCAACTTTTCCAACATTAGTCCCATTCTCTCTTATCAATGGGTAATCCTGCTTTATGGTGCCTGATAAAACTTCTATACCGGCAATAGCAGGTTTACTATATCTGAAGATGAGTTTTGGGATTATCCGTATTTTTGCAGGTCTTATTATTGCATCAATCCATTCTTTTTTCTTTCTCTCTTTTGCTGCTTCTATCCACTCTTCATAATCTTCAGTTAATTTGTAGATAACATTTCCAGAAAAAAGTTTCAGGTCATTTGCTTTTATCTCCTCACGAGCCGATGGAAGAATCCGTACGTTAAATGCTAGTATAACTCCATATTCTGCATTTTCCTTTTTAACTATTGCAGCATCAACAACATCTCTTCTAGATACATCGCCAATATCTGCAGTTCTTATGGGAACTTTCATATCTTTAAGCAGATTAACCAAAGCCTCAAGTGAACCTAACGTGTCTGCCTTTACAACTATACCCAACTCTTCTGTGTCTATTTTAATATTTTCAATTTCTTTTAAGATTTCCTTCTTCACTGTGACAAAATCTTCACTGACTATGCGCAGTGGAGATCCTGCAATAACGTTTTCCATGTTAGGAGCCACGATCTTTATTCCTGCCGCTGCTACAACTTCATCAACTTTCTGGAATTTCTTTTTGGATTCCCTTATCTCTTCAAGAGGTTTTGGTTTTAGTAGTGATCTTATCTTTGTTTCTATAACCTTTTCCAAAGTGGTAAGAGCGATAATGTCATCTTTTTTTATTATCCCATCGTATATAACTGCATCTATGGTAGTTCCAAGTCCTATTTCTTCTTTTACCTCTAAAATCGTTCCCTTTGCAGGTGCATCAGTCTCGATCTGTAACTGTTCTTTCAAGTACTGCTGGGCAAGTCCCATGAGCATGGTTAATAATTCAGGTATGCCTTCACCTGTCTTTGCACTAATAGGGATTATACTCACCTGTTTTGCATAATCCCCAACTCTATCAAATCTTTCAGATTCGAAACCTTCATCATGAAGAATTCCAACAAGTTCGTAGATCTGATTATCTAGCTTCTGCTGAACATTTTCAGCCTGTTTAGAATAGGTTTCTAAAAATGGAAAACCTTCGTATGTATTCCATCCATATGTCTTATCTACTTTATTTGCTGCAACAATAAAAGGAGTTTTATACATCTTTAGAATACCTAAAGCTTCAAAGGTTTGGGGTTTAAATCCTTCATTGATATCAACAACCAAGATAGCGAGATCAGCCAGTGCACCACCTCTTTTACGTAAAGTAGTAAAGGCTTCATGACCTGGAGTATCAATAAAAAATAGACCAGGAAGTGACTCCTTTATGTCAAATTTTTTAAGAAAATCACTGCAGATATTCTCTATAACCTTCATTGGAATCTCTGTTGCACCAATATGCTGGGTTATACCACCAGCCTCCTTCTGGGCTATAACACTACCTCTTATATAATCTAAGAGTGTGGTTTTTCCATGGTCTACATGACCTAACACTGATACTATTGGTGATCTAATCTTCAACTTGAACCTCCAAATTGTAAAACGAGAACAGACAGAAAGAAGATAATAAAGAAGATAACAAAGTGAAAAATATTATCTATCATTATTTTCATATTTTAGATGTTTTCATATACTAGATGTTCATCTGGCATTTTGTACTCACAGATCTCAGAATCATCGAAAAACAAAGATATCTCTCTTTTAGCAGATTTCGGCGAATCTGAAGCGTGAATAATATTTCTACCTGTTTCTAAGGCGTAATCACCTCTTATAGTTCCAATATCAGATTCTTTTGGATTCGTGGATCCTACCATCTTTCTTATAAGATTTATGCAATCATCACCTTCAACAACCATAGCCAAGGTGGATCCGGAAGTTATATATTCCACCAAGTCATTGAAGAATGGTTTTTGCTCATGTTCAGCGTAATGTTCCTCTGCCAGCTCCCGGCTGATATTTAACATCTTTACACCTACTATTTTAAGCCCACGCGCCTCAAATCTGTTTATTATATCTCCCATCAGCCTTCTAAGAACTGCATCTGGTTTTAACATTACAAAACTTCTTTCGATCATTTTTTAACCCATTTAACCTTTCTTGGGACTCTTTTTAATTTAATCATATTTTTTTCACATTTGCTGCTGCAGAAGAAATATACGGTTCCGTCTTTTTTTACGAACATCTTTCCGGTTCCTTCTTGAATTTCATTGTGACAGAATGAACAGATTCTCATATAAACACCAGTTACAATTAAGATTAATTAGTACTCCATTTGAAATTTAGGGTGTACGGATCTCTTTAGCTTCCCGTATGGTATCAAGCAACATCAATATGTCACCTTCACGTATGGGACCCATAACATTTCGGGTTAGTATCCGTCCCTTGTCTCTTCCTTCCAATATTCTGCATTTTATCTGCATTACTTCTCCAGTCATCCCCGTTCTTTTTAAGACCTCAATCACTTCGGCTGGGGTTGCTTCTTCCATTTAATCACCTAAGGATACTTATTATAATATTTTGGATTAGTTTAAACTATGGTGAAAAATTTAAGGCAATAGCCTTTTATTAAAAGTCGTTTATATAAAATTTATCATTTTTTAAGTTCGTCGACTTTTTCAACCACGTCGTTTATCAGTTCTTCAGCTTCGCCTGCTTCTATAATAGATGCAGATGCTGTACCTACATTTAAACCTGCTGCTCCGCCTACTTCATCCTTTGTAGGAAGATAAACATAAGGTATTTCTTTTTCTTCAGCAAGAACAGGTAGATGTGCAACTATTTCTGGTGGATCTACATTCTCAGCTATAAGCACCAATAATGCATTTCCTCTCTCTACAGCCTTTGTTACTTCATTTGTACCTTTTGCTACTTTACCTGTGTCTCTTGCAATTTCCAAAGCTTCAGCTGCCTTATCAGCTATCTCCTTTGGTACGTCAAACTTCACATATATCGCTTTTGCCATTTATTTACCTCCTTTTTCATCTGGTTTTTTTACCATCCATCGGTAAATCTTACTTTTACGTTTTATCTATATAAAATTTGTTACCATAACCGATTAAATGCTGATTTAAAGAAATCGAATTTTAAAAAAAGATCAATTCAATTATTAATCTTTTTTATTGTTTCCAGATTCTCCTATATAAATCTATCAATTAAATCTATCAATCAAGATCAGAATTGTTTCAGATTCTTTATATGTCTTCATATGTTTTTAAAAGTGCAAAAAAAACATAATTCTGAGATAATTCCATTTTATCAACCATTTTCTAAAATGTTGTCACTGCCCTTTATAAAGGCGTTTGCCCAGAGAAAATGGTAAATTGGCCTTTCCTAGAGCATCAGAAACTTTATCTATGTCATAACTAACTCTATGGATTGTGGCCTTCCTTTTTTTGGTATCGACCATGGAAAATGAAGACATGTTATTACCGTCCCTAGGTTGTCCAACACTCCCCGGGTTTAAAACAATATTATTATGAAATTTTTTAACAAAAGGAATGTGAGTATGCCCCATTATCAAAATATCCACATTTTCAGATTTTAAAAAAGATTTTAAAAGAGAATCAGGAGTTTGAGGTAAAATGTATTCATTTAATGGGTCTCTGGGACTACCGTGGATTAAGAGGATGTTAATGCCGTCGATATTAAGACGAAACTTAGCTTTTAATGAGCTTAAAAAATGATAATTAGGTTTTTTTAAAACTTTTCTGGTCCATCTAATTGATTCTAGTGCTTGTAAATTAAATCCAGTAGTATTTGATGTTATACATGCCATATCATGGTTTCCCATTACAGAAGAGATCTTTAAAGCAACTAATCTCTCAATACACTCATTAGGCCAGGTATAATATCCAACAATGTCCCCACAACAAAGGATCATATCATTATCTATTCCTTCAAGTACCTGATCCAATGCCACTAAATTACCATGTATATCAGAAATAACTGCTAATTTCATGGGCAAAAAAAGAAAAAAAAAGAAAAATTGTTAAAATCCTAGTTAATGCGTTATTTATAGCCTTTTAACAGCTAATTCAATGTCTGAAGCTTTAACAGTTTTTCTTCCAGCGTGTTTTGCAAGTTTGACAGCTTCTGCGGCTATTGCTTCACCTTTAGCTTCTAAAGCTTTTGCTAATTCTTCTCTTGCATCATCACTTACTCTTTCTGCACCTGCATTTTTTATGATTCTTCCAATTGGAGCAATTGGTAATTCCATAATTAATCACCTCAATTTCTTTAATATAATCTGTAGCTGTACTCCTATATAAATATATCGTTTTTTACTTTGACTATTTCTTAAAAAATATGATCTTTGGTCATGTTGCGATAAACCCTATGATTTTTGGTCATGACTAGATGAACAATATGATCTTTGAGCATGAGAAAAAAAATGGAAAGTTGAAAAAAGGTTTAATGATGTAAATAATTGCTATATTAAATCTGTTAATTTTTGGTTATAATCTGAGAAAGCTTCTCAACGTCCGCTTCTATTTCAATTGGTTGTTTACAAGCATTAATAGCAATATTTGGATCTTTTAAAAGATGTCCGGTTACAACACACACTATTTTCTCATCTTTATCAATTTTTTCGCTGCCAACAAGCTTTATAAGACCTGCAATGGATGCTGCAGATGCTGGTTCAACACCTATTCCTTCTGTTCTGGCAAGAAGTTTCTGTGCTTCTAAGATCTCCAGGTCACTTACAGTTTCAGCATAGCCTCCAGACTCCCCTATTGCCCTTATTGCTTTTTTTGCACTTACCGGAGCGCCAATTCTTATGGCAGTAGCCACTGTTTCAGGATTTTCCAAGGGTTTGATATCATCTTTACCTTCTCTTATAGCCCTAACTATGGGTGCTGCTCCTTCTGCCTGAATACCGGTCATCATAGGTAATTCTTCAATAAATCCAGCTTCATAAAACTCTAAAACACCTTTCCATATTGCTGATATATTTCCAGCATTTCCAACAGGCAATATGATCCTATCTGGAGATCTCCATCCCAGTTCGTCAACTATTTCAAATCCAATTGATTTCTGTCCTTCTAATCTAAATGGATTTACAGAATTTAGAAGATAAAGTTTACCTTCATTCGCTAAAGCTGTGACTGCCTCAAGTGCCTCATCAAAGTTCCCTTTTATGGATATGACCTCTGCTCCATGAAACATTGCCTGGGCAAGTTTACCTAGAGCTACTTTTCCAGAGGGTAGAAGAACAATACACTTTAAACCTGCTCGAGCTGCATAGGCTGCAAGGGATGCAGATGTGTTTCCTGTAGATGCACATCCCACAGCATCAACACCAAGTTCCATTGCCTTTGTTATTCCTACACTCATACCCCTATCTTTAAAGCTTCCTGTTGGGTTTGAACCCTCTACTTTAACATAAAGTTCTATTCCAAGTTTATCTTCCAGTTTTTGGCATCTGCAAAGTGGTGTTCCACCTTCTTCAAGAGTCACTATTTTGGATTCATCAACAGGCATAAATTCTTTATATTTCCACATTGTGAATTTTCTACATTCAAAAACTTCCCGAGAAACTTCTGGCCTGCATATAACTTCAAGGATAGATCCACACACTCTACAAGTGTATATTATCTCATCTAAACCGTATTTCTTGCCGCAAGAAATGCATTTTATCATTATTCCACCAATATTTCAATTTTTTTGTAGTAATTTAGTTTAAATAAACTAATAAAGTTAAATAAATATATATCAGTAGCATATTGTATTTTTTTGTTATTATAAATTGAGTTTGATAACAAAAATAAGATTATTTGCACTAAAAGAACCAAATTTATCTTATGTTACACCTTTCATATAATTCACCCATGCAAGCGTAACATTTGCTTCTATAATAGCTGCAATAAAAAACAAAACTACAGTTATTGCGAATAAAATAAGGGATTCCTGAAACTCATCTAGATTCTGGTAAAATACATATCTAATTTTTTCAGAAATTGATCCATACCATGTCTGATATATCATCCCATTTACAAAGTTTACCAGGGCACTTGCAAGTCTGAACCCTGCAGCACCTACAATTATGATACCCAAGACTTCAAAAATGCCATGTGGTGCTGTATAGATTACAAAATCACTGAATGGAACCTTAGAAGCTACATAACCAATGAAAACACCATTTGTAAATATAAGTATAGCGCTACCTACTCCAATTAAAAGTCCACCAGCATAAATAAGAAAAACTGTTTTGAGGTTGTGGATGAATAATGAAAAAGTATTAAGTTGTATTTCTCTTTCACTAATACTTCTTTGAAAATCTTTAAACATATTGCCCAAAAATTGTTCGAGTAAGCCTGATAAAAAATAGCCGATGAACAGGGACATGACGAATATAGCGGCAGAAATCATCAAAAAGCGTTCATTACGATTATACAAGCCTTGGAAAAAATCTTCATATCTATCTTTCTTTAACATTTTAAATCCCCACTTAAGACCTCTTCAGCCATTTCCTTTGCATCCTCTCGTTTATCGGATATATGATCTAAGAATTTTTTCATCATTCTTGATGCTTTATTTTTACATTCACCACACATAAGTGTACCGCTTTTACAATCATGGTAGATCTTAGCTAATTCGTCATCTGATTCAACCAGATGGTACAGAAGAAGTTCGTAGACAATGCAATCATCAGGAACTCCACCAAGCCTGCTCTGAACATCTAAACTTTCTCTTCCACCGGTTTTAGCTGACATGACTTTTTTCTGAGCTTCTTCAGGGCTGTCACTTAAAAATATAGCTGTTTTGGGTTTGCTACTTGACATTTTGCCTCCAGTAAGCCCTGTAATAAATCGGTGATAGGTAGATGAAGGAGTAATAAATTTAAAGCTAGTTTTGAATCTTTCAGCTATATCCCTTGTAAGTCTTATGTGTGGGTCTTGATCAGGCCCTACTGGGACAATACTTGGTTTAGGACCACCAAATTCTTCAAGTTGAGGATGAAGAATATCCGCAACCTGTATCATGGGGACAAAAAAATGAGCCAAGTTAGTATTTCCTGAAAATCCATATATGGCTTTCATTTCACTTAAATTAACTTTTCGAGATAATAAATAGGCTAGATCGCTTACAGTTTTATTTTCAGATTGAAGATATATTTTTACATTCTTTCTTCGAAAATCCAGTCCAAGAGCAATGTAATTAGTAATGTATTCAGAAATTGCAAACTTTCGGGAAGTTTCAAAATCAACACCCCGTGCAGAATAGGATTCCATATCAGCTATAGGTATATAAATGTCTGCGCTCTTTTTTTGATACCATATAAGCTGATCAACTATCATTTTATGCCCGATATGCATCTTGCCGCTGGGCATCATGCCGCTAACAACTGTGAATTCTTTTTCTTCTCGCATGGCCTTAACTATCTTTCCATAGTCTCTGTGACCAAAAATTATACCTCTCCGCATCAGCATAGGAGGGTTCTCAATATCCGTAATAAGATCACCAAAGGGTTTAATACCAAACTGTTCAATGAGTTTCTCATAATTTATAAGCGCTGAACTCCATGGATCTATCAAAAAACCACTCTCCCACCTTACATCTCTAATAATTACATCTCTAATACTAAGGTCTCATCCATTCCACAGTATAATATGTTATATCTCCTTCTTCATCTACAACGGCCATAATAAGTTTCTTGTTCACACCATGAGCAACCCTTACATAGCTGGAGAGATCAGATGCATGAATTTCGTCATTTTCTGATACAACTTTGACCAGATATTTAGAATGTCCTTCTCCAGGAGTGTCTCCTCTTTCATATAACCTAAATTCAGAGCCATATTTAAAGCCTGTTTTAACAATGTAACCCCTATTTCGTAAATCCTTGAAAACACAATATTTTGTAAATAAACCTTCGTTTTGGATTATTTGAATCATTTCACGGATTGAGATCTTCTTTTCGTCCCTAAAGATTTCTATTTTTCCTCTCTCAATCAAAAAAAGTGCTTCAATCAGTGAAAGCTGCAGCCCCTCAGGGGATTTCTGACCATAATGACTTTTCTCATGAAGTTTTGTTCCATTATCATCGGTTACTATAACTAGATTATCTCCTAACCTCGATTGCATGATTTAACTCCAAAAAATCATTAACGAATCTAATATATTTTTGAATTGATGATTCTTTATGATCCTATTGATCATTTTTTATCGATCTTAATGATCATTTCTCAATTATGGCATGCCTTTTTTTCAGATCGACTTCTTTTATGTTTAGAAGGGCCATGAATTCAGCTATGACACCATCAAGGAAAAGTAGAGTTGTGTCTTCGAAAAGGGTTCCTAAAGGAGTAAGATCATCATATGTTCCTTTTAAAACATGGGAGTCATAATGCTCCCATGCTATCATCTTAGTTCTACTATCTATCTTTACCAGAGCATCTAAATATCCCCCTAGAGTGGAATCCGGAGAAGCTGTTATCCCAATTACAGAAGCTCCTACATCTTTAGCTGTTTCAGCAGCTATTGTAACTGCTTTGGTCTCTCCTGAGCCAGATATCGCCACTAGACAATCTTCTTTCCATATAGCTGGGGTTGTAACCTCTCCAATCACATGAACTTTAAATCCCAGATGCATGAGTCTCATAGCAAATGCTTTACCTACAAGCTCAGACCTACCAGTTCCAACAATAAAAATAGATTTTGCATTGGAAATTATGTCTATCATACGGGCTACTTTTTCCTTTTCTAATCCATCTATAACCTTGACTGCATGTTTGGTTATTCCTTCAGCTGTTTTTTTTATATATTCCATTCTTTTCTCCGAAAATAAATTTAATTTGTCATTATCACCTTATTCAAAGCTAAGTCCGGTAATCCTAATACCTGCATTTTTTATTTTATTACGGATATTAAGATTAATAAGTAGAGGTGTTATTTTTTCAATGATCCTCGCATTTTCCAATGGTCCGCAATCTATAGCCCTTACACCTGAAATCTTCTCAGCAAGCTTCATGACCTCTTTCTTGGCATCCTCATGATCACTGGATATTAAACAATCACAATTTACATCTTCATTGATATTTACTAAACTTGCAGAGCTAATATTATTAAAAGCCGATATTACGTTAGTATTTCTACCCTTTAGGAATTCAGCGGTTCGTTCAGCAGCAGATCCATGGCATAGATCCACATACCTTGTAGGTTTACCACCTAATGAACTTTCCAATGGAACGGTTGCATCTACAAATATCTTTCCATCTAAAAACTTCTCTATAAATTTTAAAGTTGCTATCTGAGCTTGTAAAGGCACAGTCAATACAATAATGTCACCTTCAGCCGCTGCATCCTCATTACTCATGGCCGAAAGATTCCTACATTCTTCATCTTTTAACATGTTTTTTATTGTATTTACAGTATTCTCCGCTTTTTTTATGTCTCTTGATCCAATTATAACCTTTTCTCCGGCTTTAACAAATCTCAATGCTAAACCTAATCCTTGATCTCCTGTTCCACCAATTAATGCAACTTTCATGTTAATTCCCACATTATACGCTTTTATTGTTTATCTACCTTCAGATTTCTAAGAAATTCAAGACTTTCCAGTATCTCATCTAAATTTTTAACTTCTATTATCAGAATGTCTCTATATCTTATTTTATATAACTTTTCAAAGAGTACTTCAAAGTCAACACCATCGCTACCAATTGCATTATGATCATCGTATGACCCATCATTGTCACTTAAATGTATATGTTTTATCCGTTCAGATCTTAACATGTCTTCAACATTGAAGTTCATTGTGTGAGCATGTCCAACATCCAGTGTCATATAAACATCGAGTTCCTCAACCATCTCTGCAAGCTCATTAACATCTTTTAATAAAAGTTCAGAGATATCAGGCATATTTTCTATGCACATGGATATTCCACAATCTTCAGCATAATGTGAGCATTCTTTAAGAGATTTATGACTGTTTTTTGCAACTTTTTCTTTAAATTTCCTGGCTAAAGTCGGAACATAACCTGGATGCACTACTACAATTTCAGAATCCAGCTTGGAGGCTGTTTCAATAGAATTTTTTATCTGAGAAATTGAAGATATCCTTATAGCTTCATTAGAAGATGCTAAGTTAATATCTGAGAGAGGTGCATGTATAGTAATATCTAAACTGTAAGAACCTACCAGATCATGATCGATAAAATCATAAGGATATTCATTTATAATTTCACAGTAATTTACATCAATATCTTCCAGAAGTACAAATATATCTTCAAGTTTTTCAGGATACAGCCCAAGGGTTGATACTCCTATTTTCATACTAATCTCCTAAGTATAATACTAACTATAGTCCTAGGTATAATCTTAAGTATAATAGATGAAAAGATCTGATAAATTGGTTTATATCACTAATTTTTTCAGTTAATCTCATTAATAAATTTATTATTAATATTAAAACTTATCAATGTCTCTAGCTTCAATCCTGTCTCAATCTGGCTAGTATGGGTTTGTTTGTTTTCAAAGCTTTTATAATAATATCTGCAAGTTCTATATCTTTTTTTATTTTGATAGTCCCTTTTTTTCCGACAGTAGCTGTGAACAAATACTCATCATCCACCAAAATGTCAAAAGGTGTACCAATCGCTTCCTTGCCAAAATTTAGGACCACATAGTTTCCAGCGAGTTCCGCATTAACAGAGATTTTTTCCTCAATCTCTTTAAGCTCTAAAGATTCAACGCCAATTTTTATTCCTGTTCGTTTCTCAATCTCATCAATTGTTTTTCCTTTTTTTCCTATAAGTTTGGGCACATGTTTTTCATCAACCCAGACATTTGCTCGCTTATCTGATTTCATATCCACTTCAATATGAGCGTCTGGGATTTTCTTTTTTATTTCTTTAATAATTTCACGTTCTGCGATTTTCTGCACTGGTGTCTTCTCAAATGTAGTTTCTCCCACATCCATAACAATTGTTTGCTCTCCATAAGTGTAGATCTCGTGTGCCAGATCTCCAGTTTCAAAGTCACGGATTTCAATAACTGGTCTGGAAAGATCTGCTTCAATCATACCAGTTGGAACCTTCACTGTTAATGAAACACCGTATATGGCAGCAACATTTCCATTATCAATAAATATAGTTGTATCAACGATGGAAGGGATCATCCCTAACTCCACTCTACCTATTATTCTCTGAATAGCGTCGATTGGCCTTGTGGCATGTACAACTCCAATCATCCCCACACCTGCCAATCTCATATCCGCAAATATCCTGAAGTCCTTTGTTTTTCTAAGTTCATCGTAAATAGTGTAATCAGGCCGTACCAGTAGTAATATATCGGCAGTTTTTTCCATATCCTTCTCTAAAGGTGCATACTGTGTTATATCATCATCGACTTGGAGGTCACGGGGAGATTCCATAGTCTTTACTATGGCATTAAGTTTTTTACTATAAAACTCAGCGATAGCTTGGGCAAATGTGGTTTTTCCAGCTCCAGGAGGTCCTGCTATTAATATACCTTTTGCTTTAGTCCTTAATCTTTCCATAAGTCTATCTGGAAGTTTATAATCCTCTAGAGATACTTTGGCTATTGGTCTTACTACCGTTATTTCAAATCCATCTGAGAATGGTGGTCGAGCAATGGAGATACGATACTCTCTAAACTGAACAACAGTTGCACCTTCTCGCTCTATTTCAATGAAACTTTTAAAATCACTTTTTGCGCGTTCAACAATTTCTCTTGACATATTCTCAAGTTCAACACGTGTTATCGGTCTTGTGTCCACTTTTACAAGATTTATACCCCCTGGTTTGCCTTTTTTAGCCATGGGAACTACGTTTTCCTTTAGATGCAATGACATAGTATCCTCATCAAAGAATCTGGTTATTCCAAGCTCCCCATATTCCACAATTTCTGGTTTAAGATAAATGACTTCAAGTCCCTGTGCCTTCGCAACCTCCATTTGAACTTTATCACTGGTTATCAGGACTGCATCATGATCGTGTGCAGTTGCTCTTATCATTGCATCGATTTCTCCTCCTTTTGCAAGAGAAATCTCCTCTCGAGTAGGTCTTCTACCCACATACTCCAAAATAATTATATCATCCTTTGACAATTTTTGTAGATTTTTTAGTTCACCTAAACCATTAAATCCAGTTTCTCTACCTTTATTTGCCTGATATTCCAGCTCAGATACAACCGCTTCTGGGATAACCACATCACATCCTAAAAATTCTTCTTTCTGGACTATTTTCGTGATGCGCCCATCTACAATTACACTTGTATCTGGAACGATTTTCATTTTTTCTCCTCATAAACTTTTTCAGGGTCAAAAACCCTCTTTTTTACTACTTTTTTTACTAAATTAAATCCATTTTCATCCTTTTCACTCATTGTTCTAAAAAAACATGAAAAATAGCCTTCATGACAGGCTCCACCAATCTGTTTAACTTTTAGGAGAATAGCATCCTCATCACAGTCAACATATATATCCTTTACAATCTGGAAGTTACCAGAACTTTCACCTTTAAGCCAGATTTTATTTCTTGAAGTGCTCCAGTAATGTACTTTTCCGGTATCAAAAGTCTTCTGTAGGGCTTCTTTGTTCATATATGCAACCATCAAAACTTCTAGTGTTTTATAATCCTGAGCAATTGCTATAACCAGATTTTTACCATTTATTTCATGTTTAAAGTTTAGGTCCACGTTTTTCATTTTAAATCATCCTTTGGTTTATAACCCAGAGAACGAAGGAATATTAAATTAGATTCATACCCCATTTTAATCATCGTTTTGTAGATATTAAACCAGCTAATTTTTTATCAATATCGTTGATATCAACTGGTTCTTGATTCCCAGATTTCATATCTTTTAGGGTGATCATTCCTTGCTTAAAATCTCGTTTACCTACTAAAATAACGTATTTTGAACCTAAATTATCAGCATAGGATAATGTTTTTTTAAGTTTTCTTCTTGCAAGGTCTACATCCGCTGAAATATGATTTCTTCTCAGATTTTGGGCTATTTTAAATGCTTTTTCCCTCATATCTGAAGATAGGGGGGCAACAAATACATCAGTCCTACTCAGGGATGGAAATTCAATATTCTGTTTTTCGAGCGCCTTCATGAGCCTGTCAAATCCAAATGCAAAACCTGTGGATTCCACCTCTTCTCCACCAAATGCTTCTATTAAATTATAGGTTCCCCCACCACTTATTTGTTTTTGTGCACCAAGACCATGTACATAAATTTCAAAAACCATTCCAGAGTAGTAATCAAGTCCCCTTGCTATACCCAGATTTACTATATAATTGAAAAATTCAAATGCATCGAGAACCTTTAAAAGCTCTTCAAGATTTTCTAATGCCTTAAAAGCTTCCTTACAGCTGCCGACTATACTTTCAACTTCATTTATTACTTCTTTATGTCCTTTAATTCCAATTAAAGAAATTAGGACGCTTCTAACTGCTTCAGGAATATTTAAACTTTTCATGAGAGTTTTCAGTCCACTAACATCACCTTTGTCAATTGTACTCATTATTTGCTCCTGCTCTTCCCCAATGATTCTAGCATCGTTTAATATACCTCTGATAATGCCTAAATTACCGATATGAAATTCGTAATCATTGAGGCCGAGTTCTTCAAGACAATGAGCAGCCATGGTTATAATTTCTGCCTCAGCTTCAGGAGGTTTTCCACCGATTAATTCACAACCAAACTGCCAGAACTGCCGATATCTTCCAGCTTGAGGTCTT
Organism: Methanobacteriota archaeon; assembly: GCA_016874685.1. Taxonomy (GTDB): domain Archaea; phylum Methanobacteriota; class Methanobacteria; order Methanobacteriales; family Methanobacteriaceae; genus VGTM01. Next base: position 5,952 of record VGTM01000002.1, on the reverse strand, counting down.
TCATATCTAAAACAGCTTCCAGAATAGTACATCTTAAGTGGTTTAGATGTCTTTTGAAGTTCATTAAGGTACACTCTTGCAACAGGAGCTGTGAGCTCTGGTCTCAGGGCAAGATCCCGTCCCCCTTTATCTTGAAAATGGTATATTTGCTCTTTGATTCCTTCCCCTGATTTCATGGTGAAAAGTGATAACTCTTCAAATATTGGAGTTTTAATTTCACTGTAGCCATATGTTTCAAATACTTTTCTTAGAGTATTTTCAACATATTTTCTCCTATTCAACTCTTCAGGTAGAAAATCACGGGTTCCTCTGGGTTTCAGTATATCCATGTGTATCCTCCGCCTCAAAATCAATGGATGTTAATTTAAACTATAAATAAGATCTTAAATGTTACAGTTAAAAATATTTTTAGAATAATTTTTTAAGAATAATTAAATTAAATAATTTTAAATATTAGTTTTTTTAGATGAAAAACTTTAATGTAGTTTATCAATTATTATAAATTATTCGTAATACTTCAGATATTCTTTGAGCATTTTTGGAAATGACTTAGCACTTAAAAATCGCAACCCAAGTCTTTCTGACCAAACTTTAATACCTTCATCTGCTGCAACCACACCAGCCCCTAATTCCTTTGCGAGAAGCAATACATCCAGATCTGGAGCGCTGTCTAATGTACCTCTCCTTAAAGCTGCTCGATATTTCTTCCTGAAGTCTTTTATAGCTTTTCCTATCACTTCTGCTTCAATTTCAATCTTTTTTTTACCTCTTGTTGTCATTACCATTGATTCGATTGACGCCTCCCATAAAGCTGTTTCTGATATTCTCATGCCCTTGTTCATTCTCTCCCGCATATCATGAACATATTCAAAGAATATCTCAGAAGGTATCTTGGTGTCATATCGGTTGGGAGTTTTTTTGACAATCCAGGTCTCAGCCTTTACCATAATTTCTGCAGGACATTCATATCGTGACATATAGTCTGAAAATTCCTTGTAAGTAACAGGTGGCATGTGACAACTCATATTAAGCTTAATTCTGGATCTGGCAATAAGATCTAGTAAAACGTCCACAGCATTCGCTAAATCATCATCTGCCAGTTCATCTCGAAGCTGGTTGTCTGTAAATGCAGTTGTATCCAAAACAAATCTTTGTTTTGCTGGCATAATATCCCTCATATATTCAGAATGTTTATTTTAATGTAAATTTTTTTCATTTTTTAATCAAATCAATCACTCTTATCATATCATACCAATGGATCTTTCTTGTTTAATATCTTTACAGTTCTATTCTGTTATACATTGGAAATAAATAGTTTAGCTTAGATATTATTTATTAATTGATTTGATAGACCTAAAAACTATTGTTTTGTAGAATTATTTTAGTTTCACTTTTTAGTTTCATTTTTATGTTTCACTTGAAATATCTATTTTAATTTCTAAAAATCGATTAATATATACTTATTGCGTGCAAAATTTATTAAAGGAGATATTATGATAACTGGAAAAACCAAGGTTGTGGGAATAATAGGTGATCCTGTCGAACACAGCCTATCACCACCTATGCACAACGCTGCCTTTAGATACCTAAAAATGGATTATGTTTATGTTCCTTTTTTAGTAAAAAAAGATCTGCTACAAAGTTCAATTATTGGTGCCAAATCTCTAGACATAAAAGGGCTGAATGTGACCATTCCACATAAAACTGAAGTCCTTAGCTATCTTGATTATATTGATAGATCTGCGGAGCTCATTGGAGCTGTAAATACTTTAAAATTTGAAAATAAAATTATAAAAGGGTTTAATACTGATGGTATCGGTGCCATAAGGGCTATTGAAGAAGAAACTCCTGTAAAAGATAAAAAAATCGTAATATTAGGTGCTGGAGGTGCTGCGCGTGCAGTATCATTTCAGATGCTAATAGCTGGTGCTGGAAGTGTGGTAATTGCAAACAGAACACCAGAAAATGCTATTTTATTAAAAGAAAGCCTTGTTGCAAAATTAGATGGTCAAGTCAAAACCACTGATCTTAGTGATAAACTTGAAAAAGAACTTAAAGATGCTGACATACTGATCAACACCACACCTATTGGAATGTTTCCAAATATCCATGAAAAACCCCTAGTCAAGGCTGAAATGATGCATAGTGACCTTGTAGTGAATGACTTAGTTTACAATCCAATAAAGACTGGTTTATTGAAAGAAGCGGAGCAAGCTGGTTTAAAACCCATTTCTGGAATTAAAATGCTTATATATCAAGGTATCGAATCTTTCAAGATATGGACAGGTATAACTCCACCAGTAAATGTTCTTGAAGATGCTTTACGAGCAGTATTACCAAAATAACATCGAAAAAATCACAGAAAACTATCAGTCACCAAAATATTCAATCTCTAATACACTGGAAATATCTTAAAAGAAGATTAGTTAACCTGCTTATTTTATGTATCTTAATAATCCAATAGCATTAACTCAAATATTAATAATCATCAGAACAAATAAAAACAATGGTGATCAAATGAACGGACCATGGGTTGAAAAATACAGACCACGAAGTTTAGATGAGATTGTGGGTCAAGATCATATAGTTAAGAGACTTAAAAGATACGTAAAAGAAGGCAGTATGCCAAATTTGATGTTTTCTGGGCCTGCAGGAGTGGGAAAAACCACTGCTGCCCTAGCATTGGCAAAAACCATTCTTGGTGAATACTGGAGACAGAATTTTCTTGAACTAAATGCCTCAGATGCCAGAGGAATAGATACGGTGCGGACAAACATAAAAAATTTCTGCAGATTGAAGCCAGTTGGTGCACCTTTCAGGATAATATTCCTAGATGAAGTGGATAACATGACAAAGGATGCTCAACATGCTCTAAGGCGAGAAATGGAAATGTATACCAAGACTGCTTCTTTTATTCTATCCTGTAATTATTCATCTAAGATAATAGACCCTATACAATCAAGATGTGCGATTTTCAGGTTTACTTCTATAAAAGGAGAAGGTATCATCAAAAGGCTTGAAACTGTCGCAGAAGCTGAAAAAATTGATTTAGATAAAAATGCAATTGAAAGCATTGTTTATTTTGCAGAGGGAGATCTGAGAAAAGCTATAAATATCCTTCAATCATCAGCATCCACCAGCGCCCAGATCACAGAAGAAAATGTATATGAGGTTGTTTCAAAAGCAAGACCTAAAGATGTGAGAATAATGATAAATAAAGCATTGGATGGTGATTTTTTAGGTGCCAGAGATCTTTTAAGGGAGATCATGGTAACACAGGGAACAAGTGGAGAGGATATGATAACCCAGATTTATCAGGAAGTCTCGCGAATGGCTTTTGAAGAAAGTATCCAAAAGAATGATTATATAAAACTTATTGAAAGTATTGGGGAGTACGATTACCGGATAAGAGAAGGAGCAAATCCAAGAATTCAACTTGAAGCTCTCCTTACAAAGTTTTTATCAAAAGCAAAGGCAGAGTAAATGTTGTGGACAGAAAAATACAGTCCAAAAAATTTTAATGAATTTATTGGTAATTTGAAGGCCAAAAAAGAGGTTATAGAATGGGCTGAGCAATGGCTAATTGGAAACCTTCAAAAATGCCTCCTAATCGTAGGTCCTCCAGGTACAGGTAAAACCACATTCGCACATCTAACTGCTAAAGAATTTTCTGATTTTGTAGAACTCAATGCCAGTGACAAAAGATCTTATGATATTATCAAAAGGATTGTAGGGGAAGCTTCAGCTTCACGTTCGCTATTTCATGATGGAATGAAACTCATAATACTCGATGAAGTTGATGGACTTCATGGTACAGATGATAGAGGTGGGATTAAAGCCATAAATGAAATTGTTAAAAAAACTCATCATCCCATTATTATGACTGCCAATGATCCCTACAGCAAAAGAATCACCAGTTTGAAAAGAAATTGCAAGGTTATAAAGATAAGAAAAGTTCATACCAACTCAATAGTAGCCTTCCTAAAGAGAATATGTGTAAACGAAGGGATTGAATTTGAGGAACATGTGATAAAAACCCTTGCAAAACGTTCTAATGGTGATTTGAGGTCAGCAATAGGAGACCTTCAGGTAATTGCTCAGGGAAAAGATCAGATCTCATCAGCAGACCTAGATATAGTATCCCAAAAAGATCAGGTATCCAATGTCTTTGATTCAGTGCGAACTGTTCTAAAAAGCAAAAACTTTGCTAAAATTAAAGATTCAATGCGATTAGATGTGAACCCACCCTTTATACTGGAGACTATCGTAGAAAATATTCCTCATGAATATGAAAAAGCCGAAGAGATAGAGAGAGCTTACGAAATGGTATCACTCGCTGATATAAATTTCGGACGGGCATTTTCAACCCGCAACTATACCTACTGGAAATATTCATTTGATTTTATGAGTTTAGGGGTGGGGCTGGCTAAAGATGAAACCTACAAGAAATTTGCACGCTATCGGGGTTCATCAGTTTACGCTATGCTTTCTAAAAGTAGGAGTAAGAGGGCTTTGATGGATATTATTGCCCAAAAGATTGGTAATAGACTACATCTTTCAAAGAGAGGTGCAATTGCCCAGTTTCCATACCTAAAAATCATGTTTACTGATGACGATATGGCTTATGAACTGGTGAATTACTTTGGATTTGAAAATAAAGAGGTGAAATTTTTCAGATCCAAAAAATTAAAAAAATTAAAAAAACCATCAAAATCTGTTAGAAAACAATCCAGATCGGTTAAAAAACCATCTGAAACTAATTTTACTTCTAAAAAGGCCCAAAAGGTGATGAAAAAAGACAAAACTACAAAAACAGCGCCTAAAAAACCGAAAATTTTATCTAAGAAACCTAAAAAAGATAAAACTAACGAAAAATCAGAGAATAAAGGATCAAAATCTAAAAAGAAGGATAAAGTGGAAAAACAAACTTCTCTTTTTCATTTTTAGACAAAATAGATTTAATATTAAATAACATTTCAAAAAAATTAATAATTAAATTTTTGTTAGAAAATCAGTTATAATAATGTTAATTTCATTTAAATTTAATTTCATTTTAAATAAAAAATTTTAGATGTTTTTATGTTTACAAGATGCAAAATAAGCTGATTTATAAATATTTTCTCTAATATCTGGAATTATTCCTTCTAAAAACTTCAATAAATCTTTGGAGGGATCGTGGATAACTGAAAATTCACATTTATCCTCCCCTACGTCCAACCAACTACAGATCCAGGATCTGGGAATATTTATGAGGGGGTAAACAAGATTTATACCCTCATATTCAATTTTTGAACTTAAAAGTTCTATTTTTACCCCTTTTAATATCAGTTTCAGAATATTTTCCACTTCATCATCAAGAGTAAGAGAAAGAGCAATGGAATCAGTATTCAAGTTTTTTGAATCACTGATATCATCTCCAAGGATGATCTCAATACCATATTTCCTTCTATATGGCTCTAAAATTACATAAAGTGCATAGTCATAAATAGTTGCACCTTTAACCACGAAAATTCGCTCTTGAGGATTAAGACTGTCACTTAAAACCTTTGATGCTCGCATACAGATTTTCTGTAAAATCTTGGATCTAACTACCTTAAAATCAGAAAATCTATTTAAAAAACGTTCTTCTCTTCTTCTTGAAAACCTGGAAAACCTCAAATTATTTATATACACTTTTTTATCTAGTATACTCACAAATCTGGTATCCACACCAATTTTCTGTAAAAATTCAAGTGTTTTAATGTATATCCCCCCATACTAAAGAAAATCTATAGAAATATCTTAGTTTTCCAGTATTTATGTTTAAACATTACTTAAAATAGACAAAAATGAAAATATAGTAATAGACGAAACATTTAATAATAATTAGGGTTATATTATTAGTTATGGCTAACGTGAAAAGGAAGGAAATAGTGGAACATATTGGTTTAGTTGGGGTTAAAAAGGAGATTA
>VGTM01000001.1 GCA_016874685.1 Methanobacteriota archaeon | reverse complement strand
GTAGTAAAAATCCCATATAAAGTTCCATACAAAATAAAAGTCAAAATACAATACAATATTAGGTATAAAAGCTGGTATAAGAGCTATTACAAATACAAAGAAAAATGGAAATACACATGGAAATACACTTGGAAAAATAAAGTGGCTTACAAATGGACATACAAGTGGACATACAAATGGGCCTATAAATCTGTTACTAAAACTAGTTACAGATATGAGACACGATATGGTTACGATGCCACACACACCAAAAAACTGCTTGCAGCAATCTCAGATATTACCAAAAATTATGAAATAGCTGGTATTCATCTGGATTATGTGAGGTATTCCGGGGTAGGCAACAACGCTGCCTATAAACATCCAAAAGGAACAGAAACCATAACCAATTTCGTGAAAAATGTATATAACACAGTAAAATCAATAAAACAAAAAGTAGCTGTTTCAGCTGCATTAATGCCTGAGGGATCAGTAAACGCCTATTACTATGGTCAGGACTATGGTCAACTTTCAAAATACCTTGATTTCCTTGTTCCAATGATCTATAAGGGAAATTATGGTCAAAATACAGCATGGATAGGTTCAACCACCAAGTATATAGTTGACCACGCAAATGGGAAACCAGTTGTGGCTGGAATTCAGACATATCGTTCAGATAAAGATCTGACATCACTGTCTGCAGATGAATTGAGGCAGGATATAAAAGCAGCTATGGATAAAGGAGCAGCAGGATATGTGCTGTTCAGACTTGGTCTAATAGACCAGAATTTCTTTAACAGTGACAATTCAGTGGTTCCAAGTGATCCACCAAATGATAATTCAAACAATCTAACACTCGAACAAATACAAATCGCTGCAACAACTGTTAAAAACTATGTTGAAAGCAATGGTAGACTGCCAGAATATGTGCAGATATCTACAAAACAAATTTCAATGCCTCAATTTGCAAAAATACTTATAATAAGTGTTTTACAGATAGAACAAGGAATAAAAACGCCGATAAAGATTTCAGATATAGGTGCCGCACCTGATCCAAATGGTGATCTTATTGACGGTAACATCAACAAATCCGAGTATTTAGATCTGGCCCAAAGAATTAGAACATTCATGGAATCAGAAGGAAGAGCGCCAAATTATGCAATAAGCTCTTTAGGAAAAATTCGGTTCGAATACCTAGTTTATAATTATGCCAAAATAATAGATTTCTACAAATCAAATCAGCGACTGCCAAATTACACCATTTTCGAGTCATGGAGAATGAACTTTATACCATCCGATTTGGAATTATACCTCAAACCAACAAATAACTGTCAATCAGACAATGCAGCTATAAAAGCACTCGCATCTTCAATAACAAAGGGTTTAAATTTAACCTACGATAAAGCCGACGCCATTTTTAAGTGGGTGAGAGATAACTGTAGCTACACATTTTACTACAACACCAAATACGGAGCAGTTGAAATGTCAAATAGACTGAATGGAAACTGTATTGACCATTCGCACCTTATAGTGGCTCTAGCAAGGGCAACGGGAATTCCCGCGAGATATGGTCATGCACAATGTGAATTCACAACCATGACTGTTGGACATGTATGGGCAGACCTTTATGTAAATGGTAAATGGTATACAGCAGATGCAACAAGTTCCAGAAACAGCTTAGGTTCAATGAACAACTGCAAAATACTCTATATGAAAGGCAATTATATTGAACTGCCTTTCTAATTTTTTATTTTTTTGATTTATCTTCAAATTTCATTCTGAATTTACAAAAATAGATAATATCAAAAATTTTTATAAATATATTTATGCTAATAAAAAATAACTCAAAATTAGCATATATATTGGTTTAAAATCATTTTTAAATGCTTAATAATACCAGAATATAGATACAACACTCAATAAGATTCGTTTTTAAAATTTGAAGATATAAAAAGGTTTTTATTCGTAATAAACCTATAATTCAGAAAATAACTTATTTAAAGAGGAAAATTTAATGAATTAAAGGATTTAGTATACGATTTTTAAAGAAATAAGCTCCGTGAAAAACCAAAAGACCTAAAAAAAGAAAGCCGAGATTTAAACTTAATATCAATATCTACGATCCAGTTTAAAGATGTCTTAAATGTAAAAAGAAGTTATATACTAGCCTTTTTTTCGATAAAAAGTAAAACTCAGCTGATAACTAATTTCAAAAGAAAAAATGAGATCATATTACTATCCAAAACAAGTATTTTCATAAAATAAGCTCTAATTGATGTTAATTTATTAAAAAGAAGAAATATAAGTATACAACCATAATCCATCATTTCAATTCCTTCTGAAAGTGTCTTAATAATAAAAAAAAGCTCTATAATTGTCTTTTTTTGGAAATTAAATCGGAAGATTTATATATGATATGAGGTTGATAATTTCATGTCCAAGAAATGCCCAAAATCGGTTTTTTCAAAAATTGGACACGGAGGCGGTAAAATTAAGCGAAAATTGTTTTTCGCAATGCTTGTAATAACTTGTTTAGCATTGCTTAGCGTAAGCAATGTCTTCGCTACAACAGAAAACCTGAATATACCAGTGAATACAAGTGAAAATATCGAAAACGCAACTCTAAACTCCACCATAATGGAGGATACAAGAGAAGATACAACTAATTCAACACAGAGCAACGAACATTCATATGATACCCAAAATTCAACAACGGCTGCCGGCGGTGAAACTTACGATGATATTCATGGTGTTTGGCTTTGGTCATCAGACATCGGTGATATCGATGTAAACGCACTGAAAAATGCAGGAATAACGGATATTTTTGTTTTTGTAAGGAACACGGATTCTACGTCCACCTACCAGACAATTCTAAACAGTATTTTAGCAAAGCTTGAAGGAACAGGGATAGGGGTCCATGCCTGGATAACCTGTTTCAAGGATGCCAATGGTAACTGGGTTGATCCACAGGGAATATACAGTTACACAGTTCAGCTTCCTTACACTGAAAAATATCAAAGCTGGTATAAAAGCTGGTACAAAAAATGGTACAAGAAAGGGTATAAAAGCGGGTACAAGTACAGAGGACGATGGAGATACAGATGGAGATATTACTGGACTTATTACTGGGCTTACACATGGAAATATAGTTGGGCATACAGAACTGCCTATCGAACAGAAACCAGATATGGCCAGAGTTCAGAACACATAGACAAGCTAATCAACACAATTTCAGAAATAACAAAGAACTACAATATTGATGGAATTCACCTGGATTATGTCCGCTATTCTGGAGTTGGAGAAAACGCTGCATATAAACATCCTGGCGGAACAGAAGCCATAACAAACTTTGTTCAGAAAGTATACAACACTGTTAAAACAATTAAACCAGCAGTAGCAGTTTCAGCAGCTCTTATGCCTGAAAAATCAGTAAATGCATATTACTATGGACAGGACTATGGACAACTTTCACAATATCTAGATTTCCTGGTTCCAATGATTTACAAAGGAAATTACGGACAAGATACAAATTGGATAGCCTCAACAACAAAGTATATTGTTGAACATTCCAACGGAAAACCAGTAATAGCTGGCATTCAAACATATAAATCCGACAGCGCTCCCACAAAACTATCTTCAGACGAACTAAAACAAGACATACAATCAGCGGTAAATAATGGTGCATCTGGCTATGTACTCTTCAGATATGGCTTAATCGACGAAAACTTTTTAAACACCGGCTATTCGGTGGTACCAACAGGCCCACCAGTTGAAGATTCAGTCCAAATAGCATTCGATGAAATTAAAAATGCATCAACTAATTTGAAAGCATATGTTGAAAGCAATGGTAAACTGCCAGAATATGTGCAGATATCCGGAAAACAGATTTCAACGGCCCAATTTCTAAAGATACTCATCATGTGCGTGTTACAACTTGATAAAGGAATTACAACACCAATAGAACTTGAAGATGTGGATGCTGCCCCTGATCCGTACGGTGACTCAATAAATGGAAACATATACAAAGCAGAATACATTGAAATTGCTAAAAATCTGGTTGAATTCATTAATCTGAATGGTAGAGCTCCCAACTATGGAAACAGCTCCTTAGGTAAAATTTCGTTTGATTATCTGGTCTACAACTTTTCAAAGATAATTGACTTCTATATATCAAACAATAGATTGCCAAATTACACAATATTCGAGTCATGGCGAATAGGCACTATGACATCACAAATACCAGCCGAACTACTAATATACCTTCAGCCAACCGCAAATTGCCAATCAAACGATTCAAGGATAATTTCAATGGCAAACTTATTGACTGCTGGCATCACTTCAACTTATGAAAAGGCAACGAAGATCTTTGAATGGGTAAGAGATAACTGTAGCTACACATTCTACTACAACACCAAATACGGAGCAGTTGAAATGTTAAACAGACGGAACGGGAACTGTATTGACCATACACATCTCATAGTGGCTCTAGCAAGAGCAGTGGGAATTCCAGCAAGATATGCTCATGCCCAGTGCGAATTCACCAGTATGACTGTTGGACACGTATGGGCCGAGTTATATGTAAATGGCAACTGGTACACAGCAGATGCTACAAGTTACAGAAACACTTTTGGAACACAAAACAATTGTAAAATACTTTATTGGAAAGGTAGATACGCCGAATTGCCTTTCTAATTTTTTTATTTTTTTAGAGATTCAACAAAAACAAGTAGACATACAAATTGTCCTAAATATTATTCATTTTACAGACTTTTTACAGACTTTTTAAACGAATAAAAAAATAGAACAAGTGCCTTTTATTAAACTCCCATCTAAATGCAGACGATAATTAATATCAATGTTAAATATACCTAGACTAAAGCATTTAAAACCTCTATTTTTTTAAAAAAACCGTTAATAAGAGTTAAATATTATAAAGAAATAGTAAGCAGAGAGCTTAATAATCCTTAATTTCAATTCCTTCTTAAAATGTCATAAATCAAAAAATGAGTTTTATGGTTGTCATTTTTTTAAATTTTAAATCAAAACCTTTATATAAGATTGAAAAAAGATCTTATCTCACCAAAAAATCTAAGTTAATAATTTTTATTAGCTTGGAATAGGAGGCGGTACTTATTAAGCGACAGTTTTTGGTGGCTACACTATTCATCTTTGTTTTAGTTTTAGTTAGCATAAACAGTGCCACCGCATTAGATGACCAGACACAGACAAGTGACTTACAAACTCAAACAACGTTGGATCAGCAAAACACAACTGAAGATCAGGAGCAGATTATTGATAATTCCAATTCAGGTTCCAGTGACGGAAGCGATGTTCAAACATGTTCCACTGTGTCATCAGAAGGTACTGTACAAACCACTGATATTGGAAGTGTTAAGGGCTACTGGGTGTGGTCCAACTACGTAAACTCCCTTGATCCCTGGGCCCTTAAAAATTCAGGGTTTACAGACATATTTGTTTTAACTAAAGGAAGTTCAGGGGAATTTCACTTAGATGACCTCAGAAATGCCATAAACAAATGCTACCCTGCAGGTATACGAGTTCATGCCTGGATTGTGTGTTTCAAGGACCAAAATACTTGGGTTGATCAGACAAACATGGCTTATCAAACCCACATAATCAATGACGAAATTCTTGTGGCAGCAAACGTTCCAAACATCAGCGGAATTCACTTAGACTATGTAAGATATTCAGGTTTAGCCCAGTATGGTCGGGCAGCCTGGCAGCAGCCCGGTGGTGTAGATGCTGCAGTGAACACAATAACTGATTTTGTGGCAAGGGTTCGCAACGCCTTAAATCCAAATCTATATCTCTCAGCAGCAGTGATGCCAGAAGCAAATGGTGGATCTCCAGATGGAACATACTGGAACAGATATTACTATGCCCAGGACTACGATAGACTAGCCGATTTCCTTGACTTCATGGTGCCAATGACCTATGAAGGAAACTTTGGACAGAACACTGCATGGATAGGTAATATGATAGGAATTATTGTCAGCAAGGCACAAAAAGACGTGGCTGGAACTCGAACTCCAATACCTGTATTCGCAGGTCTCTTGAACTACCGTTGCGACAGTAACCCAGAAATGTTACCTCAAGGCGAATTAGATGCAGATATAGCTGAAGCTATTGGTCATGGAGCAAAGGGATACGTGCTATTCAGATATGGAATACCAAGATGGGAATCATACACTGTGCCACATGCATACAAACGAGTAAGGTACAGAGGTTGGTACAAAGTTAGTTACAGGGTACGAATAGGCAAAGGAAAATACCGAAGATACGTATGGAGAACCAAATGGAAACGTGGATGGTTATACAAGTGGCTTTACTGGTATGAAACAAGATGGAAATGTGTACTTACATAAAAAGGCGTCTTTCAAGTTCATAAAAAGGATTTGAGAGATTCCTTTTATTTTTTTTATTTTCTAGATTTTTCATGGAGAAATAAAGATAAAATGTACTTTTCGATCTCAAAACAGAATATTTATAACATATAAAAATAGAAAAGTTTACATCAAATTCCAATTTTGTTTTTTTGGAAGGAGGTATTAGAGTGAAGCAACATTTGATGCTCGCGATTCTGTTAATTTTTGGTGTCGTCCTAGTAGCTATGAATGACGTATCTGCGTTAGAACAGCAAAGTAGTGGAGATGCCCAGAATCAAGTTCAAACAGCTAATACCACAGAAATTCAGACAAATGTGACGAATTCCTCAGAAACCCAAATACAAACGACAAATACACCTGAAAACCAGGTGCAGGCAAATAATTTCAACGCATATAACATAAATGGGGCTCGAGGAATTTGGCTTTGGGCAAGTAATGTAGATGAGATAAGTGGAACTGAACTTCAGAATTCTGGAGCTACAGATGTATTTGTTTTAACTAAGGGAGGTTCAGGTGCCCTGTACTACAGTGCGCTGAGCAGCGCTATAAATAAGCTTTCTGGTACAGGTATACGAGTCCATGCATGGATTGTATGTTTCTATGATACCAGCACCAGTTATCCAGACGGATGGGTCAACGCAGCAGATACAGGTTATCAACAACATTTATTCAACATAATTTCATATATTACAAGAAATTACGGTGTAAATGGAATACATCTTGATTACGTAAGATTTTCAGGGAGAGCAGACAAAAACAGGGCAGCTTGGCAGCAAACTCCCCATGGAAAAGAAACCATAACCTCATTTGTTGCAGGTGTATCCAACCTTGTAAGATCAATCAGATCAGATGTAGCAGTTTCAGCAGCTGTGATTGCTGAAAAAGAACAGAACGCGGATCTTTATGGACAAGATTACGAACTAATGGCTGACCATCTTGATTTCTTTGTTCCAATGATCTACGGGTCAGATACTGGCTGGATAGGTTCAACCACAAGATACATAGTTGATCATGCAAAAGGAAAACCTGTCTTAGCTGGTCTTTCATCATACGACAGTAACTACAACCCAGTGCCTCAATGGGAACTACAACAACGGATAAATGCAGCCATGAGCAACGGAGCAGTGGGATACGTATTATTCAGATATGGATTGCTCAATAAAGTTGTCTACAGTTACATGGGATGGGTTCCCTACGTGAAAAAGAAATACAGAACAAGGTACAGAGTCAGATACCTAGCAAAATATAGGTACAGAGGCAAATGGAGAACTAAATGGAGAACAAAATGGGTTCGTGGATGGAGATACATCTGGGGTAACAGATGGGGAACTAAGTATAGTTACCGCTATATAATTTCATGATCTACGATTAGAATCGCGCGCCCTGAATAGTCCTTGAATGCAGTGTTAAACTAAGTTATAACTCCTTTTTTTTATTTTTTTATATTATTTTTAGGTTGCTGATCTGGATGGTGAGGAAGAAGAAAAAAGCAGATGAAGAAGTGCAGGTTATCAAGTTTTATCAGCTAAATGGCAGTTTCCCAAAACTAAAAAGCACAGCGACCATCAAAAAATCCAAAAAATCCAGGAGAAAACGTGATATAAAATATGAATTGGAAAATACTAAGATGGATATGATTCAATAAGTTCAAGATATCTAATTCTATATTTATTGCCTATAAACGATTATTGATATAAATGTATCTAGAAATTTTTATGAAATCTAGCAATTTTTAAAAATTTCTTCATCAAATTCCATTTTTTTTATCTTTTTTATAATTTTACAAGAACTATTGAGGGGTAATTTTTTATATTCATTGATTTTCATTATTCTTGCATCCAGATTTCTGGCTTCAAGCTCTTCTTCAAGCCAATTTAAATCGAAATTTTGATCAGGACCTATTGCAATAATATCTGGCTTTATTCTCTCAACCACCTTAAACATGTCAGTAGTGCTACCCAAATAAGCCTCATCAACTGGTTTTAACACCCTTACTACTTCCAATCGTTGTTGTTCATCTACAATCGGTATTCTTTTTTTTGCTCTAACTGTAGTATCCCTAGCCACCACTACAACAAGCTTTGCATTCTCTCCCCCGAGCTTCTTTGCTTCTTCAAGATAATATAAATGCCCTGGGTGTATTATATCAAATGTTCCTGTTGCCATTACGATTTTCATGTCTTCACCAATGTTTAATATTTTCTGTACTTAGATAATGATTATTTTACAGATTATCAGATAATGTTGCATATTACAAACTAAATATATTTCTGTAATAAAAAAAATAAACTCTTATATGAGAATATTGAAAGGAATTGGCACAAGCTCATACATTGGAGTGGGAAAAGTAAAGAAAATAGAAATTCATGAGGATGTTCTGGATATAAAAGGAGGAGAAATTGTAGTAGTTCCAAAAGCATCCAGAGACATGCTTTCACACCTTAAAAAAGCAGGTGGTGTTATAACTGATTATGGGGGTTTAACAAGTCATGTTGCCATTGTTTTAAGGGAGTTAAAGATACCCTGCATTGTTGGGACAGGCGATGCGAGTAAAATTTTGGATGATGAAATGATTGTAACTGTTGATGGAAAAACAGGTAATATATATGAAGGTTTTATTGAATTAGAGGAAGAAAGCGAATTTTTGGAATTGCATTACCCTTCCACAAATATAAAGGTGAACTTGAATGTCCCTGAAATCGCTGCAAAAGTTGCTCCCCTTGCAGATGGTGTTGGTTCAATAAGAATTGAGAACACAATTATACACACAGGTAAACATCCATCTATTCTTTTGGAAGAGGGTAAATTAACTGAAACGATTGAGGGGGGTGTAAGAGACATTGTGGATACATTCTACCCTAAACCTGTGTGGTTCAGGACTTTTGATATTCCCACAGATGAACTTATACATTTGGAGGGTGGTGATTGCGAACCAGAAGAACACAATCCCCTTTTAGGGCTTAGAGCTATAAATAAAGACCTTAGAGATATCAAAATATTAAAAGCTGAATTTCAAGCTGTAAAAAATATTTTAGAAGAAGGTTACTACAATTTAGGGCTCAAGATACCATTTATAAGAGATATATCAGAATATGTGAAGGCAAAACAGATCCTAAGGGAAGTGGGTTTAAGACCTCACAAAGATCTAAGTGTTGGTGCATCCATTGAAACCCCTTCTGCAGTTTTTACCCTGGATGAGTTTATAAATGAAGGAATAGATTTTGCATCCATTGGTATGAGCGATTTGACCATGTGCTCTTTGGCTATAGATAGGAGAGGGGTGAAAGTGGCAAAACACTTTAATGTTATGCATTTTGCAGTTTTAAAGATGGTAAAGATGATAATAGAAAAATGCAATCAATATGGAATTGAAAGCTGTATATGTGGTTATGCAGCATCAGATCCACGTATAGTCAAAAAACTGGTTGAATTTGGTATTAGTTCCATTTCCACAAATCCTGATCAGATCTTAAAGATGCGAAAATTCGTTGAAAATGTGGAAAATGACATCATAATGAAGGGTTTCCGTAAAACATGATTTATAACCCTCAAAATCAAATAAAATTTTAATTTTTTTAATCATTAGAAAACATTTTAACTTTTTATACGTGTTTGTTACACAGATATTATTATGAATAAGTGGGATAGAATTGAAATTAAAAGGAAGATGGCAGCGGAAGAACTTGATCAGAGGATCAAGAAGCTGGAAATGAGCTTGAAAGTTTTGAAAAGGCTTCATTTCACAAAAAAACAGGTATATTGGAGATTCAGTGGAAGTTGCAGCCTCAAAATCGGGTGTTACCAAAAGAGTGGGGTACATATGGCAGAAAAGATCGAATGAAGAAGGTTATGAAGGATTAATACCTTGATATGCTGTGGAAGGCCATCCAAACTTACTGATGAGCAAAAAGGCAATTTAAAAGAAATTTTGAATGAAAGAGATGATCGGACCACCAAGGAAGTTGGAGTTCTGATCAAGGAGAAATTATAACACATTTTATAACAAATTTAACTTTTAAAGCACGTTTACATGAAATGAATGATTATCAAGAGGAAATTGAAATCCTTGATAAAATTATTAAAATGCACCCCAAAGACAAAATTCTTGAAAATACAAATAACTGAGCACAAAGATTTTATTAAATATATAATTAGATTCTTATAAGTTAATTTAATAATTTAATTTTATATGCAGTTACAAATCAGTTTTTTATTAATTCATATTCGACCTCTTAATTCAATAAGGTTTTTTAAATGATTAATAACCTAAAAATCACTAAAAAAAGGCATCTTGAAATCGCTCTACAGCAAATTCTTCGCCATCCTGTGCCAAAAGTGCATCTGGAACAATACGCCACTCCTGCAGGAATAGCAGCCGACGTTCTTTGGAATGCATACACTCTTGGTGATATAGAAGATAAAAAGGTTGTGGACTTAGGTTGTGGAACAGGAATCTTTACAATAGGCGCAGCATTACTTGGGGCAAGAGAATCTTTAGGTGTGGATATAGACTCTGATGCAATAGCATTAGCAAAAACACAGGCAGAAAAATTTGGTTTAAGCGACATTACATACTTTATTTCAAAAGATATTCGTGATTTTCATGAAAGTGCAGGCACTGTCATTCAAAATCCACCATTTGGCGTGCAAATGGCACATAGAAAAGAAGCAGACAGAATTTTCATGTGTAAAGCGGTTGAAATTGCCCCGGTTATCTATTCTTTCCATATAAAAGAGACAGAAAAATTTGTAGAGAATTTCTTTGATTTACACGGAGGAATGGTGACACATAAGTTATATTACCGATTTCCCATTTATCAAACATATAATTTTCATAAAAAAGAAATGATACTTGTGGATGTGGTAGTAGTCAGAGTTGAACGACTCGAAGAATAGATAGATATATTATATATTATTGACAAACTTTTTCAAGCCAATATATATTCAGTAATAATTCAGTAAAAAGCTGAATTATTGGGTTTTATGGATATCGTGGAAACCTAAGCATGGTATTTTTAAATACTATGTAAATATGAGAATAGGTTAGTTAGGGATATGTCTATATACATAATATTTATAATAGATGAAAACCAATATTGAAAGATGAGAAATAGGCAACTATCCATCTTTATCCCAGATTCATTAACTGTGGAAACAAAAGACTTAAGATTAAAAACCTATAAGGTAGGTATAATCGGGAGATCTGCAGCTATATTCAAAGCAGATAGGATTGTTATCTACAACGACAACACAGACCCTGAAGAGGCAAAGTTTATAAGTAATATTCTCACATATATGAATACACCCCAATACCTTAGAAAGAAGGTTTTTCCCATAAAAAAGGAGTTAAAACATGTTGGAATTCTCCCACCATTGAGAACTCCACATCACCCCACTGAAATACCCAAAGAAGGCGATTTCAGACAGGGTTTAACCTTAAAGAGAACAAAGAAAGGCACTGTTGTTGATGTTGGGGCAGAAAAGCTGGCACTCTGTAAGGAGAAACTCACTGTTAATCAGATTGTAAGCTTTAAAATAAAGAAGCTAGCAAAAGAGATTATAATCGAACCAGATACACCTGATGTTTACTGGGGATATGAGACTTTATCTACTTGTAATGATTTGTATGAAAGCATAATGGAGGTTAAACCGAGTTTGGTTATTGGAACTTCCAGATATGCTGTGACCATCACTTCTATTTTAGATGAAGTAAAAAGTAAGACAAAAAATGCCAAACATTTGGCAATTTTGTTTGGCAGTCCTTATTCAGGCTTACATGAAATTCTCGGGGACAAAAAAGAAATTATGGATCTTGAATTAAACACAGTCCCTTCACAAGGGACTGAAACTGTAAGGACTGAAGAGGCGGTTTTAGCAACATTATCTGTGTTTAATGTACTTTTAAACATAGAAACTTAGGATGATTGAAAATCTATGATATGTAAGGAGGTAAATTAAATGGCTAGACATCACCATCCAAGAAAAGGATCATTGGCATTTAGTCCTAGAAAAAGGGCTTCTAGGGAGACTCCAGGAATTAAATCTTGGCCTGCGGCGGATGAGCCAAGATTGCTTGGTCTTGCTGGATATAAGGTTGGGATGACTCATGTCCTGATGCTTGATAATAGAAAAAACTCACCAACAGAGGGTATGGAAATATCAACTCCAGTAACCATACTGGAAATTCCACCTGTGGTTGTTATGGGTATAAGAGCCTATAGAAGAACTACAAATGGGCTGAAGGCGATGATGGATATCCTTGAAGATGATCTGGATGAAGATCTTGAAAGAAAAATAACTTTACCTGAAAAATATGATAGAAAAGTTAAGAAAGCTAATTTAGAAAAGCTAAAGGAAAATATTGATGAAATTGCAGAGCTGAGAGTTCTTATTCACACAAAACCAAAACTCACCAGCGTTCCTAAAAAGAAGCCAGAGATAATTGAATGTGGAATCGGTGGAAGCACCATTGAGGAAAAACTTGATTATGCTATAGAGATTTTTGGTAAAGAAATAACTGCAAAAGAAGTTTTTGCTGATGGGGAACATGTTGATTCTGTTGCGGTCACCAAAGGAAAAGGATTCCAGGGACCGGTAAAAAGATGGGGTATCAAAATACAGTACGGAAAAGCTGCAAGAAGTAGTAAAGGCCGGCATGTTGGTTCTTTAGGGCCATGGTCCCCATCAAGGACAATGTGGACCGTTCCACAGGCTGGTCAGATGGGATATCATAAAAGAACAGAATACAACAAAAAAATATTAAAGATAGGGGAATCATCTGAAGTTGAAGATGTAAATCCCAAAGGCGGATTTGTGAAATATGGTCTGGTAAAAAATGATTATATCATGATAAAGGGTTCAATTCCTGGTCCTTCAAAAAGACTGGTGGTATTGCGAAAGGCTATAAGACCTCATGGAAAACAGAACGATGCGCCTCAGATTTCATATATCAGCACAGCGTCGAAACAAGGAGTTTAGATTAAAGGTGTATTCAAATGGAGAAGATCAAAGTATATTCGTTAGATGGTGAAGTCATAGACGAAATTGAGATGCCAGAAATTTTCTATGAAGAATTTAGACCAGATCTTATCAAAAGAGCGGTAATATCATCACAGACAGCCAGGATTCAACCTTGGGGAACTAATCCTATGGCAGGAAAAAGAACAAGTGCTGAATCTTTTGGTGCGGGACGGGGTTTAGCAATGATAAGGCGTGTAAAGGGAAGTAGGCATCCAGCTGCATCAAAAGCTGCCTTTGCACCTCAAGCCGTAGGTGGTAGAAGAGCACATCCGCCAAGACCAAATAAAGTTATTCATGAAAAAATTAACAGAAAAGAGAGGAGATTAGCAATAAGATCAGCCATTGCTGCCACAAAAAATAATGATATTGTGGAAGAAAGAGGGCATAAAATTGAAAATATACCTCAAATTCCGTTTATAGTGGATGATGAACTTTGCAAAGTCAAAAAAACAAAAGATACAAGAGACATATTCAAAAAATTCGGTTTAATTGATGATATAATAAGGGCGAAAACTGGGAAGAAGATAAGAGCCGGAAAAGGTAAGACGAGAGGTAGGAAATATAAATCTCCAGTTGGACCGCTTATAGTAGTTGGAGAAGATAAAGGAATAAGTATGGGAGCAAGGAACCATCCCGGTGTAGATGTTGTAGTTGTGGAAAATTTGAATGTAGAACTTTTAGCTCCAGGGACTCATCCTGGAAGGCTTACTATATACACAAAATCAGCGCTTGAAAAATTGGGGGAGTTGTTCCAATAGAAATGTTCCATTAAATTTAATAGAATTCCAATAATATAATTCAAGAATATTATGTTATATTCATAGAGGATGTGTGAAAATGGATCCTTATTCAGTAATAATCAAACCACATGTAACAGAAAAAACCATGAATCTAATAGATCAGAATAATGAATTGACATTTGTAGTATTGAGAAAAACGGATAAATCCCAGATAAAAAGTGCTTTTGAAGATCTTTTTGCTGTAAAGGTGGAAAGAGTTAACACCCAAATTAGTTCAAATGGTAAAAAGATAGCCTATATAAAACTCGCCAAGGAGCACAAAGCCGAGGATATAGCGGTGAAGATAGGAGTATTCTAAAGTATTCAAAATCTGGATTACAATTCAGACTTGGGGATATGTCAAAAATAATTATTATAATGTCATAATGGAGGAGAAAAAAATGGGAAAACGTTTAAAGACTCAAAGAAGGGGGAGAGGGACTCCCACTTATAAAAGTGCATCCCACCGTTTTAAAGGAAAAATTGCCTACCGTTCATATGATAAAATAGAAAAAGAAGGATATTTGAAGGGAAAAGTGCAGGATATAATCCATGATCCTGGAAGAAGCGCTCCTTTAGCACAGGTAAAATATGAAAATGGTGAGAAGAGCCTTATATTAGCACCAGAAAGTATTAAGATAAATGATGAGATAGTATGCGGAATTTCAGCCCCTATTAAAGCCGGAAATTCACTACCACTTGCTGAAATTCCAGAGGGTACACCTATATACAATCTTGAGAATAATCCAGGAGATGGTGGAAAGTTAGTTAGATCTTCTGGTACTTATGCTTCTTTGATCACTCATGATGTGGATAAAGCAGTAGTTGAACTGCCATCTGGCGAATTAAAGGCATTTAATCCTTTTTGCAGAGCAACAGTTGGTGTAGTAGCTGGAGGGGGAAGAAAAGAAAAACCATTCCTTAAGGCAGGTAAAAAACACCACGCTTTGAAGGCAAAAGGTAAAAAAAGTGTAACTGTGAGGGGAGTGGCCATGAATGCGGTGAATCACCCGCATGGTGGTGGAAATAGACAACATCCAGGGAGACCAACTACAATTTCAAGGCATGCGCCACCTGGAAGAAAAGTTGGTTCAATTGCTGCTAGAAGAACAGGGAAAAGAAGATAATATGAATATTAGGAGGTGAATACTTGGCTAGAAAAGAATTTATGTATCGTAGCCATACATTAGAAGAGTTACAAAAGATGCCTTTAGATAATGTTATACAGCTTTTTCCATCTAGACCAAGAAGATCTCTAAAGAAGGGATTTTTACCAAGGCAAAAAAAGATATTAGAGAAAATAAGAAAGATAAAAAAGAAAGAAGAACAGGGGGGAAGACCCCAGGTCATTAAAACCCATAGCAGAGATATGATCATCCTTCCTGAGATGGTTGGGTTGACTTTTGGTATCCATAATGGAAAAGAGTTCCTGGAAGTCCAAATACAACCAGAAATGATTGGACACTATTTTGGGGAATTTGCACCTACCCGGAGGAAGGTAGAACACGGAGATCCTGGAATGGGAGCTACAAGGTCATCGATGTTTGTGCCTCTTAAATAAGGAGAAAATAGAATGGCAAAGATTGAATACGCTTATACAGATGATTATAATGGAAAAACAGCGAAAGCAATTGGGAGGTCACTCAAAATCTCCCCAAAACATGCTGTTGAAATATGCAGAGAGATTCGGGGGATGAAACTTGAAAATGCCAAGGAGTATCTAGATAAAGTAACTCAAATGGAAGAACCAGTGGCATTTAAGCGACATAACAAAAAAGTAGCCCATAGAAAAGGTTTAAAAGGATGGCCCAGTGGTAGATATCCAATAAAAGCTGTAAGACAAATATTAAACGTTCTTAAAAACGCTGAAGCCAATGCTGAATATAAAGGCCTTGATACTGAAAATCTTAAAATTATACATATCTCGAGTCATAAGGGGTATGTAATACGTGGATGGACCCCCCGAGCATTCGGAAGAGCCAGTCCATTTAACACCCCCACCACGCACATCCAGATAGTTATAGGGGAGGCATAAACAATGATTGAAAAAGATTTTGTCACTGAAGGTCTAAGAAGGACAAGAATCGATGAATATCTCGAAAATGAGCTTCAAAGAGCAGGTTATGGTGGAATGGAGATTCAGGTAACTCCTTTAGGTACGATGGTTGTAGTTTATGCTGAACGCCCTGGGATGGTCATTGGAAGAGGTGGAAAAACTGTTCGGAATATTACTCAAAATTTAAAAATAGAATATGGTCTGGAAAATCCACAGGTCGAAGTTAAGGAAGTGGAAGTTCCTGAGCTTAACCCTAAAATAATGGCTTATAAAATTGCTTCCATGTTACAGCGTGGCATGCATTTTAGAAGAGTTGCTTATACTGCACTTCGAAGAATAATGGGAGCTGGAGCGCAGGGAGTTGAGGTCACGATCTCTGGTAAGATAAGAGGTGCAAGATCAGCATGTGCAAAATTTACCGACGGTTATATAAAGCGTTGTGGTGAACCATCCACCAGATTTGTAAAGGAGGGGTTTGCGACAGTTCAACTAAAACCTGGTGTTTTGGGAATATATGTGCGGATTATGCCACCAAACGTAATTTTACCTGACAAAGTTGAAATTAAAATACCTCCAAAAGAAAAAACCACTGTTGATACTGTTATGGAGACTTTAAAAACCGAAAAACCAGCTGAATCTGATGATGAGGATATAGAATCTGTAGAGATTTCAGAAACCTTAGAGACCATAGAAACCAGTGAAGTTGTTGAAGAGATTACCAAAGAGAATGAAGAAGAAAAGAAAAGTTCAGAAATAGAAATCACCGAAGAAACACCGAAAAAAGAACAAATTGAAGACAAGCCCAAAAAACAGGAAGAAAAGACCAAAAAAGACGAAACAGAAGAAAAACCTATTGAAAAGCCGGAGAAATCAAATTAAGATATGATAAACATAAATTATAAAAGGGATGGAATGAAATGGTGATATTAAGGAGCAAAGAAATACAAGAAATGGAGATAGAAGAAATTCAAAAAAAGCTGGATGAACTGAAAGCAGAATATGCGAAAAATGTTTCAAAAAGTGCTGCTGCCGGAGTTTATGAGAATCCAGGGAAAATCAGGGAACTTAAGAGAACAATTGCTCGCGTTCATACTATAATAAACCAAAAACAAAAGGAGAAATAAAATCGATGGAAATATGTGAAATTTGTGGTCTTCCAAATGAACTTTGTGTTTGTGAAGAAATAGCTAGAGAAGTTCAAACAGTTAAAGTCTACACTGTAAGAAGAAGATTTGGAAAACTTATGACTATTGTAGAAGGGATAGACGAGCACGACATTGATATAAAAGAGCTTACAAAGGAACTTAAGGCGCGATGTGCTTGTGGAGGAACATCAAAAAACAGTCAGATTGAACTTCAAGGGGATCATAAACGGAAGGTCAAAGAAGTTCTGGCAAGTTTAGGGTTTTCTTCAGATACAATTGAAATAAGATAATAAAATGATCACTCCACAGAATATATTCCGGCATGAGCTAATAGGACTCCATGTCATGGTGGTGGATAGTTCACATGCAGGATTTATTGGAATTGAAGGAAAAGTTGTTGATGAGACTAAGAACACAATCTCAATCGAACAAGAAGATGGAACTGAGAAGATAGTTCCAAAAAATATTGCAACTTTTCATTTTAAATTACCATCCGGGAAAATAGTTGAAATTCAGGGCAATGTCATTTTAGCCCGTCCCGAAGACAGAATAAAAAAGAAATTTAAAAATTTTTGGTGAATCGGTGATAATATGGTTGGCATTGACGTTTCAGAACCTAAATCAAAGTGTGATGATCCTAACTGTCCTTTTCATGGAAGTCTTCCAGTAAGAGGTCAGATATTGGAGGGAATTGTTACCAGTGACAAGGCAGAAAGGACTATTACAGTTGAAAGAAGTTTTTACAAGTTTATAAGAAAATATGAGAGATATGAAAAAAGAAGATCAAAAATAAATGCGCATAAACCTGACTGTATACAAGTTAATGTTGGGGATGCCGTAAAAATTGCAGAGTGCAGGCCACTGAGTAAAACAAAACATTTTGTTGTGGTAGAGGTGAAAGGAGAGAAATAGAATGAAAGCTATCACATCAAACGTTACCAAAGCACTGCCCATTGGCGCCAGACTTCAATGTGTTGATAACACAGGTGCTAGAGAGGTTGAGATAGTATCTGTTAAGGGATACAAAGGAGTCAGAAGAAGACTTGCCACTGCAGGTGTTGGTGATATGATCATCATCTCTGTAAAAAAAGGAACAGTGGACATGAGGAAAGAAGTTTTAACAGCGGTAGTTGTCCGTCAAAAAAAGGAATACAGGAGAGCTGATGGCTTAAGGGTCAAGTTTGAGGATAATGCTGCTGTTATAGTAAGTCTAGACGGTGTATTAAAAGGTTCTGAAGTTAGAGGACCAGTTGCCAAGGAAGCAGCAGACAGATGGCCAAGTGTGGGAAGTGCTGCAAGTATAATCGTTTAATTTATTTTTATTTATTAATGGTGATAATATGTCAAGACAGCCAAGAAAACAAAGGAAATCCGTTCATAAAGCACCTTTACACGTTCGTCATAAATTGATGACCGCTACATTGAGTGATGAACTCAGGGAAAAATATGGAAAGAGATCCATACCTGTAAGAACAGGCGACACAGTAAAGGTAATGCGTGGAGATTTTAGAGATCATGAAGGAAAAGTCGAAAAAGTCGATATTAAAAATTATCGTGTGTTAATAGATGGTGTATCAGTTCAAAAACCAGATGGAAATCAAGTTTATCATCCCATCCATCCATCCAATCTTATGATAGTTGAACTTGACTTAGATGATGATGAAAGAAATGAAATATTAGAGAGGAAGGGATAAAATGGCAAAGATGGGATCAAGAAAACATCTCAAGCGATATAAGGCACCAGAACATTGGCCTATTCATCCAAAAGAGTTTAAATGGGCTGTGAAGCCAAGCCCAGGTCCTCATTCAATTGAAGGATCATTACCTTTACTCATCATAGTTAGGGATATTCTTAAGGTTGCTGATAATGCAAGAGAGGCCAAAAGAATTATAAATGATGGTGAAATCCGTGTAGATGGTCGTGTAAGGAAAGATTTTAAGTTTCCTGTAGGTTTTATGGATGTAATAGAAATTCCAAAGTCTGAAAAGGTCTATAGGGTTCTGTCTGATGAGAAGGGAAGGTTGATACTTCATCCCATAGTCAAAGAAAATAAGGAATTTAAACTCTGTAGAGTTGAGGATAAAACGACTATTAGGGGTGGAAAAATTCAGCTTAATCTTCATGATGGAAGAAATTGTTTGGTTGAGGATGAATTTGGGACAGGAGATGTCGTCATCCTTAAAGTTCCGGAACAAGAGGTAACTGATAATATAAAGTTTGATGAGGGCACACTTGGTATTATAACTGGTGGGAAACACATAGGTGAACTTGGTAAGATAAAAGAGATAAATGTGACCGAGTCTTCGATGCCGAACACTGTTCTGATAGAGACAGATGATAAAAAAACTTTTCTTACATTAAAAGATTATGTTTTTGTTATAGGTAAAGAAGAACCAGTAATTTCACTTCCAGGAGGGAAATAAATGAATCCTATGGAAGAAGTAAAGATAGATAAAGCCACCATTAACATCGGTGTAGGGGAAGGTGGTGAAAGACTTATAAGAGCTGAAAAGCTCCTATCAACTATTACAGATCAAAAACCAGTACGAACCTACTCTAAAATTACAAATCCTGAATTTGGAATAAGAAGAGGACAACCAATTGCATGCAAGGTAACTTTACGAGGCAAAAAAGCCAACGATGCTATAAAGCTGGTATTAGACGGCATAGAAAATAAATTAAAGAAAAGTCAATTTGATGATCAGGGTAATGTTTCATTTGGAATAGAAGAACACATAGATATTCCAGGCATGCGTTATGATCCAGATATTGGCATATTTGGAATGAATGTTTCCATAACATTTAAAAAACCGGGTTACAGGATAAAAAAAAGAAAAATTCAGAGGAGAAAAATTCCAGACAAACACGGGATTAATAAAGATGAGACAATGGAATTTATGAGTGAAAAATTCAAGGTTGAGAAAATAAGGTGATAAATTGCCAAGAAAGTATGGAAAGGCATCAAGGAAATGTAGAAGGTGTGGAGATCATTCTGCTTTAGTTAGGAGATACGGGCTTATGTTATGTAGACAATGCTTCAGAGAACTCGCATCAAAAATAGGATTTAAAAAATATAATTAATTTAAGAGGTGTCATGTATGACTCTTATGGATCCTCTTGCAAATGCTCTTACAAACATGAGAAACAACGAGATGCAAGGAAATAAAAGATGTACAATATCTCCAGCATCAAAAATGATAGGTCATGTTTTAAGGACAATGCAAAAGGAAGGATATATCGGTGAATTTGAATATGTAGATGATGGCAAGGCTGGAAAGTTCATAGTAGAGCTTGAGGGAAACATCAACAGATGTGGAGTTATAAAACCCAGGCATGCTGTTAAAAACGATGAATTTGAGAAATTTGAGAAAAGATACTTACCAGCAAAAAACTTTGGAATAATGATAGTTACCACCCCCGAAGGAATAATCACACACAAAGAAGCAAAGGATAGGGGTGGCGGTGGAAGACTCCTTGCCTATATTTACTAGATTTTTAAGGTGATATAATGGTTCAAACAGCAATTCTTAGGGAGGAAATTCCCATTCCAGAAGATGTGGATGTTACCATAAATGATGAAGTAAAGGTCAATGGACCAAAAGGCCAATTATCTAGGAAATTTACCAATCCCAGTATCATCATAAAAAAAGAGGATAATACGGTGGTGGTGGAAACAAATTTTCCTAAAAAAAAGGATAAAGCAATGTTGGGAACCACTAGATCCCACATAAGTAATATGATCAACGGAGTAAAGGATGGTTTTACTTACAAAATGAAAATAGTTTATGCTCACTTCCCTATGAGTGTAAAAGTTTCTGGAGATAGGGTTATAATAGAAAATTTCCTAGGTGAAAGGCATCCTAGGAGGGCAAAGATAGTAGGGGATGCTAAGGTCCAAGTTAAGGGTGATGAGGTACATATCGCTGGAATAAACAAAGAAGAAGTCGGACAGACCATGGCAAATCTAGAACAAGCCACAAAAATAAAAGGAAGAGACCCGAGAGTATTCCAAGACGGAATATATATGGTAAGTAAAGGATAACAAAGAATAAAGATTAAACGGTGTTCCAATGAAAAAACCAAAATTTAGGAGACAGGAATCTTTCAGATACAAAAAACTCGGCGAAAAGTGGAGAAAGCCTAAGGGAAGAACAAGTAAGATGAGAAGGTATGAGAAGGGAAAACCAGCAATGCCAAATGTTGGTTACGGATCTCCAAAGGATAGGAGAGGTCTTCATCCTTCAGGATATAAAGATGTACTTATAAGTAACATCAGGGAACTTAAAAGCCTGGATCCAAGCACTCAGGCTGGGAGGATCAGTTCCACAGTTGGAAAAAGGAAAAAAGAGATCTTGCTTAAAAAAGCAAAGGAACTGGGGATAAAAATTCTAAACAAGAGTTTTTATTGAACTTTGCTAATTTGATGACGTTGTACTTTTTGTTTCAATAGGCAATCCACGAGTTGAAATGCATTGAAATACAATTTGCTGTTTTCTGTCGAGATATAGGGGGATAATAGGTATTCATGATGGATATTAGCATTTGCACACATGAAATTGAATTAAGTTGAAAATGATAAAAAATTTAAACTCTAATTTGAATCGAGTTTAAAAAAGTTTTAAAGAATTTTAAAATTTGTTCAACCTTCCTAAAGGTTGAAGAGGAGGTTTCTTTATGAATCTTACTACTCAAAAGAGGCTGGCTGCAGAAATACTGAAAGTAGGAGTAAACAGGGTTTGGCTCGATCCTAATAATATAGAAGAAGTATCAAGGGCTATCACTAGGGAAAGTGTAAAAAAGCTAATAGAAAATAAAATGATCATGTCAAAACCTCAAAGAGGTATTAGCAGCTACAGATCAAAGAAAATAGCTCAACAAAAAAAGAAAGGAAGAAGAAAAGGGCACGGTAGTATAAAAGGGGCTAAAGGGGCCAGAAATCCAAAAAAGAAAGTATGGATGACCACCATAAGAGCATTAAGAAAAGATATGAAGGATATGAGAGACAACAGAGAAATAAATAAGACTACTTACCGTAAACTCTATAAAATGGCGAAAGGCGGTGCCTTTAGAAGCAAATCATACATGAAATCATATGCAAGGGATCATGGTTTGCTAAGATAGCGGAGGGATTTAATTGGCACATGGATCAAGATACAAGGTTGCACTCAGAAGAAGAAGAGAAGGAAAAACTGATTATAAGGCCAGATTAAGACTTATTGGGCTTGATAAATTAAGAATAGTTGTAAGGATAACTAGTAATCATGTAATAACTCAAATAATAAATGTCACCCCGAAAGGCGATGAAACCGTTATTTCAGCTCATTCAAACGAACTAAAAAAGAGGGGGTGGCTTGGAAACTGTAAAAACACATCTGCAGCATACCTCACTGGATTTTTATGTGGGAAAAAAGCATTAAAAGAAGGAATAGATGAAGCAATATTGGATATAGGTTTAAAATCGTCTATAAAGGGTGCTAGAGTGTTTGCAACATTGAAAGGTGTGGTTGATGCTGGAGTGCATGTTCCTCACAGCGATATAGTTTTACCGGAAGATGAAAGGATTAAAGGTGAACATATAGCAAAATATGCAAAATCTCTAGACGATGAGCAGCTTACAGAGAAGTTTTCAAAATATCTAGAAAGGGGATTAGCACCGTTAGATCTTCCAGATCATTTTGAAAAGATTAAAAAGAAGATTGAAACTGAGGTATCATCATGAATTTTAATATGGATGAATGGGAGCCCAAGACAAACTTAGGACATGATGTAAAAGAGGGTAATATAGAAGATATAGACGAAATATTTGCAAAGGGCCTTCCTATAATGGAACTGGAAATAGTAGATATTTTAGTCCCTGATTTAGAAGAAGAAGTAATGGATGTAAATCTTGTACAGAGAATGCATAAATCAGGTAGAAAAGTCAATTTTAGAGTTATAGTGGCAGTTGGAAACAAGAATGGTTATGTAGGTCTGGGACAGGGTAAAGCAAAGGAAGTAGGTCCAGCAATAAGAAAAGCTGTTGATACTGCTAAATTCAATTTAATTAAAGTTAGAAGAGGCTGTGGTGACTGGGGATGTGTATGTGGAAAACAGCACACAGTACCATTTAAAGTAACTGGAAAAAGTGGAAGCGTGAGAGTAACATTGATCCCTGCACCTGGTGGAGTTGGATTGTCCATAGGAGACGTTGGAAAAACTATTCTAAGACTTGCAGGTATAGATGACGTGTGGTCTCAGACAATGGGACAGACACAAACCACCATAAATTTTGCCAACGCAGTTTTTGATGCCCTGAAACAATTAAGCAGAGTAAAGGCAGATAAATCAGATCTTAAAACTTTAGGAGTAACAGTATAATCAATTAATCGATATTTTTATCGTTATTTTAATCATTAATTTGGTGATAACATGATTGCAGCAATAAGGATAAGAGGTAGTGCAGGTATAAAAAAGGATATTCAGGATACTATGGTACTTTTAAAACTTAACAGAGTAAATCACGCTGTTTTAATTAAAGAAAATCCAAGTTATCAGGGAATGCTCCAGAAAGCAAAAGATTACATAACTTGGGGAGAAATTGATCAGGATACCTTAACTCAACTTATAAGAAAAAGAGGCGAATTGGCAGGAGGCAGAGAGGTTACAGATGATCATATAAAGGAAAATACTGATTATTTTTCAATAGAGCAATTTTCAAAGGCCCTTCTGGATTCAAAGGCTGAACTAAAGGATGCCAGGATAAAACCAGTATCTAGACTTCATCCACCTAGAAAAGGCTATAAAAATATCAAAAAAACGTATAAAGAGGGTGGAAGCTTAGGATATCGAGAGGATGATATAAATAATCTTATAAAAATGATGATCTAACCAACTTTTTGGAAAAAGGTTGATCAAAAAGTCAAAAAATTTTTAATAAACCTTTAGATTGGATGAAATAATTTTTTAAATTTGGATGAAACCTTCAATGGTTTAGTGGAGGAATTTGATGATAAGAAGAAAAAGAAAGATAACCAAAATGAGAGGTTCCAGGACGGTAGGTGGGGGCTGTTCCAAGAAAAGAAGAGGAGCCGGTCATAGAGGTGGAAGAGGAATGGCTGGAAGCCACAAACATAAATGGAGTTGGATAGTAAAATATGATCCAAAACATTTTGGGAAGTATGGCTTCAAGAGGCCACAAAAATGTGTTACTACAACTAATCCTGTAAATCTGGGATATCTGGATGAAAAATTAGATGAATATTTGGAAAAGGGTATTGCCAAGAAAGAGAATGAAAAAATTGTACTAGATGTAACTGTTCTAGGTTACACTAAGGTTTTGGGAAGAGGTAAAATCACAAAACCCTTAACTATAAAATCACATGATTTTTCTGGTCTAGCAGAAAAAAAGATTCAAGATGCTGGAGGAGAGTCTGTAACTCTTTAACTATTTAAAATTTTTATAAACTTTTCATTAGTATCCACTTTTCATTAATATCCAATTTTTAAAAATAAGGAGTGAAGATCATTGCTTGAAAAATTACAGCCAATTTTTTCCCTGCTTCCACAGGTAAAATCACCAGAATACAGGGTGCCATTTAAAGAAAAACTTAAATGGACAGGCATAATTCTTGTGTTGTATTTTTTCCTGACCCAGATTCCGTTATACGGATTAAGTCCATTTGCAGTTGACCAGTTTGCTCAGCTAAGGGCAGTACTCGCTGGTCACTTTGGCTCAATTCTGACATTAGGGATAGGACCCATTGTTTCAGCATCCATCATACTACAGCTTTTAGTTGGTGGAAAGATAATAAGTTTGGATCTTTCAAGACACGAGGATAAGGCGATATTTCAAGGAACTCAGAAACTCCTTGCCATAATATTTACAGTTTTTGAAGCAGGTATTATGGTTTTAACTGGTGCTATCCAACCTTCGGCCCCGGATTTCGTAACCATTCTAATACTTCAACTCACTGTCGGTGGTATTCTCATAATATTTTTAGATGAAGTAGTATCCAAATGGGGATTTGGAAGCGGAGTGGGACTTTTCATAGTTGCTGGAGTGGCTCAGGAGATAATAGTTGGATCATTTAATCCACTTTCATCAGCAACACAGCCAGGAGTGCCAGCTGGGAAAATATTTGCATTCCTGTATTCGCTGACCACTGCAAGCCCATCCTTTTACTATCTTATACCAGTAATTGCCACTGTTCTTGTATTTTTGATAGTGGTATATGCAGAAAGTATGCGTGTTGAAATACCCCTCTCTTACGGAGGAGTTAAAGGAGCAAGAGGAAAATATCCTCTAAGATTTATATATGCAAGTAACATGCCCGTTATTTTAACAGGTGCTTTGTTGATGAATGTCCAGTTGTTGGCAAATGTATTTCAGAAAATTGGGTATCCAATTTTTGGAACATTCTCGCAGGGCAGGGCAATAAACGGACTTGCTTATTATCTTGCAACACCATATGGATTAGATACAATATTTACCGAACCATTAAGAGTATTGTTTTATGGTTTAGTGTTTACTGCATCTTGCGTGCTTTTTGCATGGCTTTGGGTAGAATTAAGTGGAATAGGACCGAAACAGGTTGCAAAACAGCTTCATCAGATGGGTATGCAGATTCCAGGATTTAGAAGCAGTAGAGCACATTTCCAGAAAATTTTGCGAAAGTATATTCCCGCCATAACGGTCCTTGGAGGAGCTTTTGTAGGGCTTTTAGCATTTGGGGCCGACCTTACAAGCGCATTAGGTGGGGGTACAGGTGTTCTATTGACAGTAGGTATTGTATATAGATTATATGAGGAAATAGCGCAAGAACAGCTGATGGACATGCACCCAATGCTTAGAAAATTCTTAGGTGATTAAATAGTCGATTTGAGAGATATTGAGGGATAAAAATGAGAGTTGTTGTAGTTGCAGGAATTCCAGGATCAGGAAGTACCACAGTATTAAAAAAAGCTTTAGAAGACATTGATTATGTACATGTAAATTTTGGAGATGTTATGTTAAATATTGCAAAGGATAGAAATATTGTAGAAGATAGAGATTCTATGAGAAAGTTGCCACCTGAAGTGCAAAAGAAAATCCAAAAAAATGCGGCAAAAAGTATAAGAGAGATGTCACAGCAAAATAACATAATCGTGGATACTCACTGCACCATAAAAACACCAACTGGTTTCCTACCAGGACTTCCAAAATGGGTCTTAGATGTACTAAAACCAGATATCTTCGTTTTAATTGAAGCAGATGACGATGAAATTCTCTTCAGGAGAATAAGCGATGAAACACGGGCAAGAGACATGGAGAAAATGAAAAATATAAGGCTCCATCAAGAAATGAACCGTGCAGTATCAATGGCTTATTCTGCTCTTACAGGTGCAACTGTCAAAATTGTAGAAAATCACAATGACAAATTGGATGAAGCAGTAGAGGATATTTCAAACACATTAAAATAAGATTGTAATATCAAAATTAAAAAATAGAGGAAACAAAAATGGTTCTTGAAGTATTATTTAACGCGTTAAATGTGGTATTCAGTCCAATTATGGGTTTACAACCAATTTATTCCATATTCATAATTGCTGCCATAATAGCCTTTGTAATCACGCTTGCAAACAAATTACTTGTAAATCAGGATCGCCTTGAATATCTAAAAAAAGAAATGCAAGCTTTTCAACAGGAAACTATGCAGGCAAGAAAAACAGGTGATCAAAAGGCTTTAGATAGAGTTCAGAAGAAGCAAATGGAATTCATGAGTCTTCAAAGAGAAATGATGACCATGTCATTTAAACCAATGATAGTAACATTTCTTCCAATCATTCTTATCTTTTGGTGGATGGCACAATCAAAGTTGAATGTGGCTATAGTAAAATTACCAGCGGTTGCATATTATGTGCTCCTTGTTCCACTGTGGCACATGTTTTATCATCCAGCTTATGTAATTTCCTATCCATACCATATCGAATGGTTAGGATGGTATGTTTTGTGTTCATTTGCCATGTCAACAATATTCAGGAAGTTCATGGGACTCAAAGGAGGAATGTAACAATAAGTAATGTGATAAAATTAATCAATGAACATAACATTGGAGTTGATACTTAAATTACATGAAATTTGGAATTTGTAGACACAATTGTTTCTATAATTTATAAAACTTATGTTTTTTAAAATAAATCCTTTATACATTCAATACAAATTCCTGATTTTATAATTTTAATGTTAATTTAATGAATAGGAGAGATGTAAATGCCTGAATTGAGATACAGATCCAGATCATATAAAAGAACATTCAAGAAAACCCCTGGAGGAAAGACAGTCCTACATTACAAAAAGAAAAAGCCAAGTAAACATGTATGTGTTCATTGTAGGAAGCCTTTGCACGCTGTGGCACGGGGAAGACCATATCAGATCAAAAAACTTTCAAAATCAAAGAAAAGACCGAATAGACCTTATGGAGGATATCTTTGCCCGGAATGTACTCGCAAAGTATTCAAAAAAGAGGCCAGGTCTGAATGATCATTACCATCGGCGGATTGGCAGGAAGCGGCACAACAACAGCTTCAAATATTCTATCAAAAAAAATGGACATTCCATACATATCAGCCGGCGATATATTTCGCCAAATGGCTTCAGAGAGTGGCATGGGTCTTTTGGAGTTTAGTAAATTCGCTGAGGAGAATATTGAAATTGATCTAGAAGTTGACAGGAGACAGTCTCAAATAGCTAATGAAAAAAAGAATGAAAAAAAGAATGTGATCATGGAAGGAAGATTATCAGCATATTTTGTAGATGCCGATGTCAAAATATGGTTTATTGCACCTTTAGATGTCCGGGCAAAGAGGATAAGCAAGAGAGAAAGTAAACCTTTCCACATAGTAAAAGAAGAGATTATTAAAAGAGAGAGAAGTGAAGCAAAGCGATATCTTGAAATTCATGACATTGATATTGGAAATTTGGAGATTTATGACTTTATCATAAATTCCAAAAATTTTAATGCTGAAAGCATAGCTGATATCATTTTAAAATTAACAGAGGTGATTTAATGCCAGCAATAGAAGTTGGAAGAGTATGTGTTAAGACTGCAGGAAGAGAAGCAGGCGAAAAATGTGTTATAATTGATGTTATAAATGATAAATTTGTTGAGGTAATGGGGACATCTGTGAAAAATAGGAGATGTAACATAAATCATCTAGAACCCCTTGATCAGATAATTGAAATAAAATCCGAAAATCCAGAAGAAATAAAAAAAGAAGTAGAATCAGCTCTAGGTTAAGTTTAACTTAATCTAATTAATTTAACGTTGATAATTAATAGATTAATATCGGCGTTTAAAGGTTTTATGAATGGCAGAAGTTCTCATAAAGGCTGAAGGTGTAACGGATCCAGATTATGGATGTCCACCTCTTGAAAGACCCATTGAAGAGCACATAAGTAAAGGAGTTATAAACCTAGACAAACCTTCAGGTCCTACCTCCCATGAGATCGATTCATGGGTTAGGGGAATTTTAGGTGTTAAAAAGACTGGACATGGAGGTACCCTCGATCCAAAGGTTACGGGAATATTACCCATAGGAATAGATCGAGCCACTAGGGTTATCCAGTTGCTTCTAGGTGCAGAAAAAGAATATGTATGCCTTATGAGATTGCATAGGAAGGTCAATGAACCTAAAATACATGATATATTCCATGAATTTCAGGGGAGAATCTTTCAGACGCCACCTTTAAAAGCTGCCGTAAAAAGGGAGTTAAGAGTCCGAAAAATTTATAACGTTGATGTCCTTGAAACTGAAGAAGGACAGCAGGTTCTCTTTAGAATAGAATGCGAAGCTGGGACTTACATAAGAAAATATTGTCATGATATTGGTGAAGCCCTTGGTTGCGGGGCACATATGGCAGAATTAAGAAGAATAAGGGTAGGTCCATTCTGTGAAGATGAAACACTAACAACGCTTCAAGATCTAAAGGATGCATACCAATTCTGGAGGGAGGATGAAGATGAATTATTCCTCAGAAAATGCATAATGCCTATGGAGGAAGCAGTTGAACATATTCCTAAGATTTTTATAAGGGATTCAGCTGTAGATGCTATCTGTCATGGAGCAGATCTTGCAGTGGGTGGAATTGTCTGTCTCAATGATAATATAAAAGAGAAAGATGATGTAGTGATCAAAACAATTAAAGGAGAGCTTGTTGCATCAGGTGAAAGTCTTAAAACATCAGAAGAGATCTTCACAGCAAACAAAGGTATAATGGTAAACATTAAAAAGGTTTTTATGGAGGCGGAAACATATCCAAAGATGTGGAAGTAAATTACTACTTTCTAAAAACAACATCTTTTTAACTTAAATTGAACTAAGATATTGATTACCCTTAGCAAAAAACAAATCATAATCTGAGATTTCACTCCTTATTAAAAAATGGGAATATTCATTTAAATTCAAATTAGACCTAAAAAATACCTAAAACAAACTTTAAAAAGAAAAAACTGTAAAAAAGTTGTAAAAAATTTTAATAACTAAACTTAAAGGGAATAAATGTACTTTGAGTGTCCGGTTTTCAAATGCCGGGATAGCCTAGCCAGGTAAGGCGCAAGACTGGAAATCTTGTGGAGCTTTGCTCCTCCTGGGTTCAAATCCCAGTCCCGGCGCTTATAAAGGCTAAATTATAGGTCATACTTACAAGATTTTTAGGTGGTACCTAATCACCCAAAATCAAGAGTTAATATGTAGAATGATGTTGAATAGTGTGTCAGAAGTCGTTCTAATTGGAGGTTAAGACATGGAAGAAGAATTTAAGCACATGGTTCGTATTGCCCGGAAGGACATAAATGGTAATAAAGCCATTGAAAATGCTTTAACAGATATAAAAGGTGTAGGAAAAGGATTATCAAAAGCGATTAGTATTGTTATAGGTTATGATCCCAACAAAAAAATTGGTTATCTATCTGATGACGAGTTAATAAAACTTGAAGAAGCAGTAAAGAATCCAAAAAAATACAATATACCGGATTGGATGTTAAACCGGCAAAATGATTATGAAACTGGTGAAACACTCCATTTTATTGAATCTGACCTAACGATGTGCTTGAGAGATGATTTAAATAGAATGAAGAAAACCAGAAGTTACAAAGGAAGAAGACACGAAGTAGGACTCCCAGTCAGAGGTCAAAGAACCAAATCAACCTTCAGAAAAGGACAATCTGTTGGAGTCAGACGCAGAAGAAGAGGATAAAAAGGAGTTATTAAGGAGATATTAATATGGGACATCCAAGGAAATCCAGGAAAAAATATGATACACCTCCTCACCCATGGAACGCAGACCGCATAAAAGAGGAAAACAAGTTGGTAATCAAATACGGATTAAAAAACAAAAAAGAAGTTTGGAAAGCCGAAACAATGGTGAGAAGGTATAGAAGAGATGCTAGATATCTTCTGGGTCTTTCAAGTGAACATACAGCTGAGGAGAGAATACAGCTTTTAGGGCACTTAGTAAAACTAGGTTTACTCAAAGAGGACGCAAAGCTTGAAGATGTACTTAACTTAACTGTGGAAGATGTTTTAAGAAGACGATTGCAAACCATGGTTCATAAAAAGGGACTTTCCAGAACAACCAAACAGGCGAGACAATTTGTGATTCACGGTCATATCACTCTAAATGAGAAAAAGATCGACTCTCCCAGTTATCTGGTCAGAAGAGGTGAAGAAGAACTTATAGGAGTTTATCCATCTTCTACTGTAGAGAAATACCAAGAAAAAGAGTCTCAGGAAAAAAATAATGAAAAAGAATGAGTTGAGCTATTTTTTATTCATTTCATGAATTATAGTACGGTAATAGGTGATCCAATGGCAGAAAAAGATAGATGGGGTGTAGCTAATATTTATTCATCCTTTAACAACACTATAATAACTATAACAGACATAACAGGAGCAGAAACCATCACCCAGTGGTCTGGGGGAAAGGTTGTAAGGGCGGATAGACAGGAAGCATCTCCTTTTGCAGCTATGGAAGCTGCTACAAGGGCGGCCGAGGATGCGAAGGAGAAAGGAATCGTGGGGTTACATATAAAGGTAAGAGCTCCTGGCGGAAATGGTCCAAGAACTCCGGGACCTGGTGCACAGGCTTCAATAAGAGCTCTTGCAAGAGCAGGTATTAAGATAGGAAAAATTGAAGATGTTACTCCAATTCCTCATGATGGCACTGGAAGACCTGGTGGTAAGAGAGGAAGAAGGGTCTAAAATGGAGATAGACATAAAAAATAAAGCTGAGAATAAATTGATTTTCATAGTTGATAGTGTAGATGTGTCTTTCTTAAATGCTTTAAGAAGGATATGCACAATGGAAGTTCCTACAATAACAATTGAGGCAGTTGAAATATACAAAAATAATTCAACATTATTTGATGAAGTTTTAGCCCATAGACTTGGACTTGTTCCTTTGATATCTGATCTTGAGTCCACTGAATCAATTTTAGTTCCAGAAGAATGTGATTGTGAGGATCATTGTCCAAGGTGCAGTGTATCACTGGTTTTAAAAGAGAGAGGTCCAAAGATAGTCTATTCAAAAGACTTCAGTCCAACTGATCCGAAGATAAAACCTGTATATGACACTATACCTCTTTTAAAGTTAGGAGAAGACGAAGAGGTTGAATTAGAGGCAATTGCACAGCTTGGAATTGGACTGGAACATGCTAAATGGCAACCAACAACAGCCTGTGCATATAGATATTATCCATTAATAAAACTTGACAAATCCTGTGAAGCATGCGGAAAGTGTGCAGAAGAATGCCCGAGAGGAGTACTGGAATTTGATGAGAAAAAAAATAAGATTAAAATCGTGGATCTTGAAAATTGTTCAATGTGCAAAACATGTATGAGCATCTGTGAGGCAGGTGCTATTGAAGTTATGCCTCATGAAGGTAAATTCATATTTAGAATCGAGACTGATGGATCCCTATCTCCTGAGGAGGTTTTAACAAGTGCCGGTGATATTTTAGCTGGGAAGTCGGAAAAAGTTGTAACATTTTGTAAAGAAGGAGGAAGTTAATAATGACAAAATTTACCAAAACAAATCCAAAACTCATAAAAATTATAGAAAGGCTTAAAGACAAATCATATAAGGAAAAAGCCGCCATATGGAAAGATGTTGCAAAAAGAATTGAAACATCAACAAGAAGAAAGGCACAAGTCAACATATCAAAGATAAACAGATATTCTGATGATGATGAGATAATACTGATCCCAGGTAAAGTTCTAGGAAGTGGAAGTTTGGACCACAAAGTCAAAGTCGCTGCCCTGGATTTCTCAAATACTGCAGAAGAGAAAATAAAAGCTGCAGGCGGAAAATGTATGGATATATTTGATATTATGGATAAAAATCCAAAGGGAAGTAAAATAAGGATAATTGAGTGATTATCATTTTAATGAGAGATTATTCACAGAATTACAGTTAATAGTTTGTAGAATAGTTTTTGATAAAAAGATGGTTTGGTGAATTTTATGATTATAGATGGAGAGGGACACATTTTGGGAAGGCTCGCTAGTATTGTAAGCAAAAAACTTCTTAATGGTGAGAATATAGTTGTTTTAAATTCTGAAAAGATCGTTATTTCTGGTTCAAAGGAATGGGTGCACAATAAATATAAACAGAGAATTGATAGAGCTAGCATTTCAAATCCCAGAAAAATGGGGCCTAAATATCCAAGAAGACCCGATGATATTTTCAGAAGAACTGTGAGAGGTATGTTACCGTATAAGAATACGAAGGGAAGAGAGGCATTTAAAAGTTTAAAGGCTTACATAGGAGTACCAAAAGAGTTTGAAGAGTCTGAAGCTCTAAAAATATCTGAAGCAGAAATAAAAAATATTAAAAAAGGTATAAAACTTGGAGAGGTTTCAAAGTTATTTGGGACGAAGTATTAATCATTATTAATTAACCATTATTAAGTATAATACCAGTTTTATGACAGAACGGAAGTGTAAAGATGAAAAAAGTAATTCATACCAGTGGAAAAAGAAAGACTGCAATTGCAAGAGGGAAGTTTAGAAAGGGAAAAGGGAGAATTAGGATAAATAAACGTCCATTGGAACTTTATAATCCTGAACTTGCAAGACTCAAAATAATAGAACCTGTCACATTGGCCGGTGATATAATAGATGATATGGATATTGATGTTAAGGTTGTAGGCAGTGGAGTAATGGGACAGGCGGAAGCAGCCCGCATGGTAATTGCCAAAGGTCTCGTTCAGTGGACAGGTAATATGGAATTGAAAGAAAAATTCACCCAGTATGATAGAACCATGCTCGTTGGAGATCCTCGAAGGTCAGAACCTAAAAAATACGGTGGAAGAGGAGCTAGAGCAAGAAGGCAGAAAAGTTACAGATAGATGATTTATCATGATTCCGGTAAGATGCATAACCTGTGGAAAAGCAATATCTGCATATTTTGATGAATACAAAAAAAGAACAGATAATGGAGAAAATCCAAAAGAAGTCCTTGATGATCTTGGACTTACGAGATACTGTTGTAGAAGAATGTTGATAGCTCATGTTGAGGTTTGGTAGGGGCTGTAGGGTAGCTTGGTCCATCCTCCCAGCCATTGTATGGAGTATTTCACATCTTGAAAAAAGATATCATTGTTGTTGACTGTTGAAGAGTGATCGAAATATTTCTTCAACTGGAACGGGGATGGTCACACCGGAACGCTGGAGACCCGAGTTCAAATCTCGGCAGCCCCATCCTATACATCCTCTACTTACATAATTTTTTAAAAAAAGGATAATGGAGAGGTCTCATATGGTAAAAAAACTTACTAGATTTGAAAGGGCAAGAATAATTGGTGCTAGAGCTCTTCAGTTGTCCATGGGAGCAAAGCCACTTGTAAATGTACCTGAATCGTTTGATCCAATAGATATCGCAACGTTAGAACTAAAAAAAGGTTTAATTCCCCTTGATATCCGAAAATAACCATTATTTTTGACGAGAGGTGTTTTTGTGGATAGTATTATTGAAGACGTCCGGGTAAGAAAGATTTTAGATAGTAGAGGAAATCCAACATTAGAAGTTGATGTGATAGCATGGAATGGTTTTGGAAGGGCTGCAGCCCCTAGTGGTGCAAGTACAGGGGCTCGAGAAGTCGTTGCGTTTCCAGAAGGTGGTGTTGATAAAATAATAGGTGAGATTGAGGATATAATCTCATCAGAGCTTATTGGAATGGATGCTGAAGATTTGAATGATATTGATATGATTATGAAAGAAATAGATGGCACTGAAGACCTTTCGTATTTAGGAGGGAACACTATAGTAGCTGTTTCAATGGCTACGGCAAAGGCCGCTGCTTCTTCTTATAATTTGCCGTTATACAGGTTTTTAGGCGGGAATATGTGCAACGAGATTCCTTGTCCTCTTGGAAACATG
Source organism: Methanobacteriota archaeon (assembly GCA_016874685.1). GTDB lineage: Archaea > Methanobacteriota > Methanobacteria > Methanobacteriales > Methanobacteriaceae > VGTM01. Next base: position 32,991 of record VGTM01000001.1, on the reverse strand, counting down.
ATCAATGGAGGAGCTCATGCAGGTAAAAATGCCCCTGATATACAAGAGTTTTTAGCAGTGCCTCTTGGATCGCAAAATATCACTGAAGCTGTATTTGCTAACTCAAGTGTTCATAAGAAAATCAGAGAGTTTATACAATTCAAAGACAAGTTGTTCACAGGTGGAAAAGGAGATGAGGGTGGTTGGGCGCCAAATCTTTCCAATTTAGATGCACTAGAGATTTTAAAGAGAGGATGTGACGAGGTAAACGATGAAACGGGTCTTAAAATAAGACCATCACTAGATATGGCAGCAAGTGAACTATGGGATGATTCAAAAGAAAAATATATTTACAGTAGGGAAGGAGTCCAAAAAGACAGTGGTGAGCAGATAGATTTTGTCCTTGAAATCATAAAAATCTATGATCTTTTCTATGTTGAAGACCCACTCCATGAAAATGATTTCAGTGGATTTTCAGAGCTAACAGAAAAGGCTGGAAATAGATGTCTTATCTGTGGTGATGATTTGTTTGTCACCAACTCAGAGATACTCAAAGAAGGAATCAAAAATAAAGCTGCAAATGCAATAATAATAAAGCCAAATCAAATAGGGACTCTAACTGATACTTATATAACCATAAATATGGCTAAAGATAACAAATATGTCCCTGTGGTTTCACATCGCTCTGGAGAAACAACAGATGAGACAATAGCGCATCTTGCTGTTGCTTTCTCCTGCCCCATGATAAAAACAGGGGTTTTAGGAGGCGAAAGAATTGCAAAACTTAATGAACTAGTTCGTATTGAAGAAGAACTTTCAAATCCAGTTATGGCAAATTTAGGTAAAAATTAATTATTTACGGACTTTTATGGACTAAGTATTGGACTAAATAGGAAGATGAACATGGCTGAGATAATCATTGATTATGACAAATGTGATGGTGCAGATTGTGGTGAGTGTGCAGATATCTGCCCAATGGAAATTCTAGTAATTGAAGGAGACAAGATAGTAGTCCAATGCCAGGAAGAATGCAGCCTATGTGAGGTTTGTATGGATGTTTGCCCAAATATGGCAATAACAGTTAAAGATTAATTTTCAAAAAGGATTAGAAACAAAAAATGCAGCAGTTTAATAATAGACGAAAATCATTGATAAATAATGATTTACATCGAATAAAGTATATTAATGAATATTGAGGTGATAAGTTGTCAGAACTTTTAATTCCATTGGACAAGTACTTAGCAGCTGGTTTACACATTGGAACTCAACAGAAGACAGGTGATATGGAACGATACATATACAGGGTGAGATCAGATGGGCTATATGTATTGGATGTAAGGAAAACAAATGATAGAATTCTTGCCGCGGCGAAGTTCCTTGCAAAGTTTGATCCGGATGATACACTTGTTGTTTCAACGAGACAATATGGGCAAGCGCCTGTTAAAAAATTTGGACAGATTACTGGTGCTAAAACAATACCTGGAAGGTTCATACCAGGAACACTCACCAATCCAAATTATGCCCGCTTTATAGAACCAAAGGCAGTGGTAGTTACTGACCCACGGTCAGATTCTCAGGCTATTGTTGAAGCAAAACATATAGGAATACCAGTTGTAGCATTATGTGACACTGAAAATCTACTTGGAAATGTTGATATAGTGGTACCTGTAAATAACAAAGGTCGAAAGGCCATAGCATTGGTTTACTGGTTACTCGCAAGACAGGTCCTAAGAGAAAAAGGATTATTAGGAAAAGATGAAGATTTGGAAATGTCACCATCAGAATTTGAGTTGAAAATATAAAAAAAGTGGGGAAATTCTGATTTAAAAAATATTGGAGTATTAGATTAGGACAGTGGTTTTATGATTAGAAAACCTGCAGTATCAGGACTTTTTTATGAAGGGGATGCAACTTCTCTAAAGCGGAGAATTAAGTGGTGTTTTGAACATGAATTAGGTCCAGGAAAACTTCCAGAGAAAATGGGACATGAAAGAAATATAAAAGGAGTGTTAAATCCTCATGCTGGCTATGTTTATTCAGGACCTATAGCAGCACATTCTGTCTACAAAATTGTGGATGATGGTTTTCCCGAAGCTTTCATAATCCTTTGCCCAAATCACACAGGTCTTGGGTCAGGTGTTTCAACCATGCTTGAAGGAGAATGGGAAACTCCGCTTGGGAATGTCCAAATAGATGATGAATTTGCGGAAAAATTAATAGAAACTACAGATATTGTAGATCCTCATCCAGCAGCACACATCCAAGAACATAGTTGTGAGGTTCAGATCCCTTTATTACAATATTTTAGCAATGATTTTAAAATAGTTCCCATATGTATGTGGATGCAGGACCTTGAAACATCTTTTGAAATTGGTATTTCCATTAAAAAAGCTGCAGAGGAAATTGGACGCGACATTGTTTTAATTGCGAGCTCAGATTTTACACATTACCAACCACAAGACGTTGCATATGAAAAAGATATGCAGGTTTTGGATGCAATAAAATCTTTCGACGAAAGACTCATGATTCGGAGAGTTTCCGAGTTAAATGTTACCATGTGTGGTTATGGGCCTGTTGCATCTACCATTGTTGCTTCAAAGGGATTAGGTGCTCATAAGGGAGAGATCATAAAATATGCAACTAGTGGAGATATTACTGGAGATTATAGTTCTGTTGTTGGGTACGCATCTGCCGTGTTTTGGTGATTAAGACAATTATCCTAGTTGATAATGATATCAGCTTAAAATTAGCGATTATACATTGAAGCTGTTTTATAGGGTTTTATGGTGAAATTCATGCAAGTTATGGCCTCTGCCCCAGGAAAGGCAATTCTTTTTGGAGAACATGCAGTTGTATATGGTAAACCAGCTATAGCTATTGCTGTGGATAGGAAAGCTTATATACAGATCCAAAAACGTGATGATGACAAGATTTATGTTAATGTTAGAGATCTGGGGATATCAGGCTATTTAGATATGTTTAATGATGAGATAATAGAGAAAAATGGACAGAGGACCGGTATCTTAAAATATATATTAGAATCTTTGAAGGTTTTAGGTATTCATCATGATGTTGGAATGGATATAAAAGTGGACATAAAAATACCTATCGGCGCGGGACTAGGATCTTCTGCTGCTGTGACTGTTGCAACAATTATGGCAGTCTCTAAATTCAGTCAAATAGGTCTTACTAGGGAGCAGATATCAAAATACGCTCACGAAGTTGAACTAAAGGTTCAAAATGCAGCAAGTCCTATCGATACTACTATAAGCACTTATGGTGGCGCAATTTATCTATCAAAAAATTCAAAAGGGGTCATACCATTAAATATCGGTGAAAATATTCCACTGGTCGTTGGATATACAGATACAAGGGGAAATACAGGTAAACTTGTTGAAGAGGTAAGATTTAGAAGAGATACTTATCCTGAAATTATAGATCCTTTATTAGAATCTATTGGAACTATAACAGACGAAGCAAAAATAGCTCTTTTAGATGAAGATGAAAAAAGAATTGGGGAACTTATGAATATCAACCATGGGTTCTTAGATGCACTGGGAGTCAATACAAGAGAACTTTCTGAAATGGTTTATCTTGCAAGAAGCTCAGGAGCCTTAGGTTCAAAGATTACAGGAGCTGGTGGTGGAGGTAGTATTATAGCTTACTGTCCAGGTAAAGTCAGTGAAGTGTATTCAACTCTTAATTCTACAGAAAATGCTTTTAAAGTAAGTATTTCCAGAAAAGGTGTTGAAGAAATAGTTTGAACATAGTTTGTATAGTTTGAATATTGTCTGAATATATTTTGAATAAATTTAAAAAGTTGGGTGTTGATCTTATTTGATAATCTTAAAACTGGGAGGTAGTGTGATAACAAAAAAGGAAGCAACAGAACCAACTGCAGACTATGAAAATTTAGATAGGATCGCAAAAGAAATAGGCGAGTCTTCCTGCCAGAAACTTATAATTATACATGGAGCTGGTTCATATGGACATCCATTCGCCAAAAAATATGGTATTGGGGATACATCAGAGAATAGAGAGGATCTTCAAAGAAAAAAGCGTGGATTTTGTATTATCCAAGATTCAGTAAAAACTCTTAACAGAATAGTATGTGAACATTTAAGAAAATATGGTATTTTAGCAGTTTCCCTACAACCCTCTTCATTTATAATAACCAGAAATACGAGAATATATTATGGAAATTTAAATTTAATCAAAAAGTATCTGTACTTGAGGTTTGTCCCGGTTTTATATGGAGATGTGGTATTAGATCTGGAAGAATCCATTAAAATGGCGGTTTTATCAGGGGATCAGATAACGAGATACTTGGGGGAACATTTAAAACCTGAAAAAGTGATTTTGGGTTCAGATGTTAACGGTATATACACAAAAAATCCAAAAAAATATCCTGATGCCCAATTGATAGATCATGTAAGTTCTCTTGATGATTTAGAATTTATAGAAGGTGCAACCACTGCTGATGTAACTGGAGGAATGGGTGGAAAACTATTGGAACTAATTAAACTTGCAGATCTGGGAATTGAATCTGAGATTCTAAATGCAGCAAAGCCAGATCTTATAAAAAGAGCTCTGCAGGGTGAAAGAATTGGAACAGTGATAAAGGTTAAAGAAAAAAAAATTAAAGGATGAATAATAATGATTTCAGATAGAAAATTAGAACATTTATTATTATGCGCACACTGTGATGTGGAATATAAAGAAAAAAAGACAGGATTTGACGAAATAGAGCTCATTCACAGGGCTCTTCCAGAAATAAACAAAGAGGATATCGATATCTCTAAAGATTTTTTTGGGAAAGTGATGGATGCGCCAATAATTATATCTGCAATAACTGGGGGACATTCATCATCACTTTCAATAAACAGAGAACTTGCAAAGGCAGCAGACGGACTTAACGTTGGTATGGGTGTTGGAAGCCAGCGTGCAGCAGTTGAAAATCCTGAACTTGTATCCACTTATAGTATTGTGAGAAAAACTGCACCATCTGCTTTTATAATTGGAAACATCGGGGCTCCACAAATAGATTATGCCCAGGCAGCAGTGGATATGATCGATGCAGATGCACTGGCAGTGCATCTAAATCCACTACAGGAGTCAATCCAGCCGGAGGGAGATGTGTTTGCAAAAGGATATCTCGAATCAATCGGAAAAGTTGTGGATCTGATTGATGTACCTGTAATAGTCAAGGAGACTGGTGCAGGTATTGGAGCTGGAGATGCTATAGCGCTTGAAAAGGTGGGAGCAGATGCAATTGATGTAGCCGGGGCTGGAGGCACAAGTTGGGCTGCTGTTGAAACATACAGAGCCAGACAAAGATATTTGGGAGATCTTTACTGGGATTGGGGTATTCCAACTGCTGTATGCACGGTCGAAGTTTGTGAATCTGTTAGAATTCCAGTTATATCGTCTGGTGGTATAAGAAGTGGTCTTGATGCAGCAAAAGCTCTTGCTTTAGGTGCTGAATTTGTTGGAATTGCTTTACCTCTTCTCAAGGAAGCTTATGTAGGATATAAAGCAGTTATAATGGCGCTGGAAAGATTCAAAGAGGCATTAAAGGTTGCAATGTTCCTTGTTGGAGCGTGCGATATCCAAGAACTAAAAAAATGTGATCTAGTGATTCAAGGAAAGACCAGAGAGTGGCTTAATGAAAGGGGTTTTGACACCAAAAAATATGCAAGGAGGGGCACTGATTGAGCGTTGAAGTAATTGCCATTGGTGGATATGAGGAAGTTGGAAAAAATATGTCCGCTGTAAAAGTTGGGGAAGATGTAATTATTTTTGATATGGGAATCCATCTTGACAGGGTCCACATCCATGAGGATACAGATATTGACAGGATGCACAGCCTAGATTTAATTGAGAGAGGTGTCATTCCTGACGATACACTAATGAAGGAGGTAGATGGGAAGGTAAGAGCCATAGTATTTACTCACGGTCACCTAGATCATATAGGAGCTGTTGCAAAATTGGCTCATCGATATGAAGCCCCTATAATTGCCACACCCTATACTATAGCATTGATAGAAAGAATTATAAAGGGAGAGCGAAAATTTTCAGTTACAAATCCTCTTCAAGTGTTAAACAACGGTGAAAAATGTCAAATTTCTCCAGATATAACTCTTGAATTCATAACAGCGACTCATAGTATACCTCAAACTGCAATTGCAGCATTACATACATCAGAGGGGATAATAATTTATGCAAACGACTTTAAATTTGATAATCATCAAAATATATCTCCCCCTACAGATTACAGCAGGTTAAAGGAGTTAGGAAGAAAGGGAGTTCTTGCTTTGATTGTGGAAACAACAAGGGTCGCAGATGAACAAGAAGTTAAAACCCATTCAGAAAAAATTGCCAGAATCATGCTTAAGGATATAATGCTTAATTCTTTAGATGGTAGAGAAGGCATGATAGTTACCACATTCTCATCCCATATAGAACGAATTCAGGCAATATGTAACATAGCAGAGCAAACTAATCGAAAGCTTTTGCTTCTGGGTAGGTCTATGGAACGGTACGGTTCAATGGCAGAGTACATGGGTATATTAAATCTTCCAGAAACTGCCAGTATTTACGGAAGCCCAAAATCTGTTAATAGAGCACTTGCAAATGCTGAAGAGAATCGATCTGAATATATATTGGTTGCCACGGGTCATCAAGGAGAACCTGATGCACTTCTTCCACGAATTGCCAATGGAAAAACTCAATTTACGGTGAAAAACGGTGATAATGTAATAATATCAGCGCCAGTGATCCCAAATCCAATGAATATTGCGAACCGGAACCTAATGGAGAGAAGACTTAAATCAAATAAAGCTAGGATATTTACAAATGCCCATGTTTCTGGTCATGCTGGAAGGGAGGATCATCGTGACATGATACGGATGCTTAATCCAATGCACATTATTCCTGCTCATGGGACTTTGGAAATGCTTGCATCTTATACAGAACTTGCTGAAGAGGAAGGTTATAAATTAGGAAACAACATCCATATATTAAGGAATGGTCAGGCGCAGGTGTTTAATGGGGGAATTTAATATGAAGGTAACAGACATTTTAAGCAGATATTCTCAAAGGATTGACGAGGAACTTGAAGTGGCCTTAACTTCGATAGACCCGATGAAACTTTACGATGCATCGGGACATCTAATTAAAGCAGGGGGTAAAAAAATTCGCCCCACTCTTGTTGTTTTAAGTTGCGAGGCTGTTGGTGGAAAAGCAGAAGATGCATTGAAAGCAGCAGCCTCTATTGAACTCATCCATACTTTCTCATTGATACATGATGATATAATGGATAAGGATGAGATGAGAAGAGGAGAACCATCTGTTCATGTCATTTGGGGAGAGCCAATGGCAATATTGGCGGGTGATACTCTCTTTTCTAAGGCTTTTGAAAGCTTACTGAAGACAGAAACAAAAGATCTTTTGGCTGAAAGAATAATATATGCCTTAAAAACTGTTGTAGATTCATGTATAAAGATCTGTGAAGGTCAAGCATATGATATATGCTTTGAAGAGAAGTTCGATGTTAAAAAAGATGAATATTTTAACATGATTTACAAGAAAACAGCTGCACTAATAGCAGCTGCAACTAAATCTGGAGCTATACTTGGTAGCGGATCAGAAAAACAGATTGAAGCCCTTACAGAGTATGGAAAATTGATAGGCATGGCTTTTCAAATTCAAGACGATTGTCTAGATATTGTAAGCGATGAAGAGAAAATTGGAAAACCAAAAGGAAGTGATATAGTGGAGGGTAAAATGACCCTCATGGTAGTGCATGCTCTTGAAAATGCTTCTTCAGCTGATAAAAAGCGTTTAATTTCTATTTTAAAGGAAAATAACCAAGGAAGGGTAGAAGAAGTTATTGAAATATTTAATAAATATGGATCAATTGATTACGCCCGTAATATTGCATTGAAAAATGTTAAAACTGCTAAAAAAATGTTGGACGTGTTAAATGACTCTGATGCGAAAGATGCACTAATCCTGATCGCAGATTTTGTCTTAGAGAGGAAATACTAGCTTAATTTTTGTTTATTATTTCATGACCTTTAAAATTAAATTTAAGTGATTTTATGGATGATCTATACAAATTAGTTTACAAATATGCACTGATTAATGGGATAAAACATAAAGGAAAGGCACAAGAAGGAGCGGTTGTCGGCACTGTTATGAGTTTCCATCCAGAAATGAGAAAAAATGTGCCTAAGATCGTTGAAATTGCAAAAGAAGTCGTAGGTATTGTAAATTCTATGAAATCACAAGTTCAACTTGATGAACTTGAAAAAATCGGCGGTAAGATAGAAGAAAAAAAAATTGAAGAAAAGAAACTTCCTGAACTTATAAATGTCGAGGGTGAAGTTGTTTTAAGATTTGCACCTAATCCAAGCGGACCACTACATATTGGACATGCAAGAGCAGCTATTCTAAATCATGAATATATGAAAAAATATGATGGAAAATTAATTCTTCGAATAGAGGATACCGACCCGCGAAGGGTTGATACAGGTGCCTATGACATGATTGAAGAGGATTTGAAGTGGCTTGGAGTTGATTGGCAGGATAAGATAATTCAAAGTGATAGAATTCCAATATATTATGAATATGCTGAAAAACTCATTAAAATGGGGTTCGCTTATATGTGCACCTGCAAGGGTGCTGAATTTAAAAAATTGAAGGATTTATCGAACCCTTGCCCTTGCAGGGACTTAGAAACAGCCGAAAATCTTAGAAGATGGAACGACATGGAAAATATGCCAGAGGGTGAAGCTGTTCTAAGAGTTAAAACAGATTTAAATCACAAAAACCCTGCTATAAGGGACTGGGTTGCAATGAGAATTGTGGAATATGAACATCCTCGAATTGGCTCCCAATTTAAGATCTATCCAATGATGAACTTTTCTGTTGCTATCGATGATCATCTGCTTGGAATAACCCATGTCTTAAGGGGTAAAGACCACCTAGCAAATTCTGAAAAACAGAGATATATTTACAAACATTTCGGATGGGATGTACCTGTTTTTATCCATTACGGAAGACTCAAAATGGAGGATATTCAATTAAGTACGTCTAAAGCTAGGCTCGGTATAAAGGAAGGGGTTTACAATGGTTGGGATGATCCTAGACTGGGAACAATAAGGGCAATTGCCAGAAGGGGAATAACCAGAGCGGCTATTTACAACTTGATGATTGAGATAGGTTTAAAAATTGCTGATTCAACCATAAGCTGGAAGAAGATATATGGATTGAACCGTAAGGTTTTAGAAGAAGCTGCAAATAGATATTTCTTTGTTTGGGATCCATCGAAGGTAATAATAGGAAATTTACCAGAAAGGTCTCTTGGGATTATAAAAAGATCAATGCACCCTGATTTTCAAGATAGAGGATATAGAAAAATCCCTTTTGATGGTAAGGTATATCTTGTAGATGAAGACGTTAAGCTGCATAAATATTTAAGACTTATGGATGCTGTAAACGTATATTTTAAGGATAAAGAGGCATTTTTCCACAGTCTAAGTCTTGAAGAAGCTAGAGACGTTAATGCACAAATTGTGCACTGGGTCCCGGCTGAGGATAACCTCAAGGCAGAAGTGGTAATGCCTGATGCAAGCGTTCTTAAAGGTTTAGCAGAGCCTTCCTGTGCAGATTTAAAGGTGGATGATGTGGTGCAGTTGGAGAGGTTTGGGTTTGCAAGGGTTGATGAGGTTTCAGAGGGTAAAATTAGATTTTATTTTGCGCATAAATGAGTAAAATTGAATTCATTAGTGTAAAAATATCAAAATCTATATACAAAATCTATATATTTTTCACAAAATTCGTCTTATCATCCATGAAATGTGAAAAAAATTTTTTTAATTTTTTAATTCTTTTAAATCTAATTTTTAAATTATTATTATTGAACAATATTGTCCTATCGTGCCAATATTGCCTTTGTAATATAATAATAAATTATAGTAATATATATATTGTAGTAAAATTATATCACCCCTAAGAGGTGATAAAATTGAAGAAAGTTAATACTAAAACAGTGGTAGCCATCATGCTGGTGGCTTTGATCATCGGATTATCACCAGCATGTGCTGTGGCAGCCTCTACCAACTACCAAACAGCCGATCCCATGAATGTTAAGGGAAAGGGTGTTGATGCAGAGGCCGCATCCGAATTAACAGGACAATTAAATAGTGTACAAAACACCACAACAAATACTGAAGCTTCGAATACAACTATAGAAGCAACTAATACAACTACTACGGAGACATCAACTACAACAACTGACTCATCCACAATAACAACAGAATCATCTACTACAACTACAGAATCATCTGCAACAACATCGATAGAAACTTCCCCGATTCCAGAAACAGGTCAAATTATGGAAATCATAGAAAGCACCGACAATCAAACTGCAACAGACATTACTACAGAAATAAACACCACAGGAATTGTAATGCAGACCACCAACTACACCTGCGGACCCGCAGCCCTAGCAACAGTTCTAAATAACATTGGAATAAACGCAACAGAACAGGAGCTCGTAACCCTTGCAGGAACCGATGAAAACGGAACAACAATGTACGGCTTAGCAGAGGCAGCAAAAGCAAAAGGTTTAAATGCTGTTGGTATGAAATTATCAGTAGATGACCTTAAAAAGAACAACATAGTGTTCATAACCATCGATGGTGGATCTCACTACAGTGTTGTTCGGGAAGTGACAGTAGGCAGTGTTAAACTTGCGGATCCATCTCTTGGAAACATAGAAATGAGCAGGGAAAAATTTGCGGAGGTTTACAGTGGGAATGCGTTGGTTATAATTGATCCAAACGCGCCATCACAGGAAGTAAGTAATTCTACACAAGCAACAGGAACTGCAGAACAAACAAGTAATGGAGCAGACACAAATTCAACCAGTGTACAAGCAGATAACAGTAAAATTTTGACCAATGAGGAAATGCAGAGTATTAACGGTAAGTACTGGCAATTCCTAGCGTTTGTTGCAATAGGTACAATAATCATTTCAGTTAGGAATAAATACGTGCCAAAAAAATACTGGTGTTACTGTGCTTATCATCCTCCGTTCAAAAAAGTGAGATCTTATATCGGAAAAGACCACAAGATCCATTATATAGAATACGATGCGTAGACAAATACACATGTAAGAAAAGATTTCTATTACATTTTATTTTTTAAAATTAAATAATATGGAGGTATTAAATGGAAAATAAGCCAATTATAATCAGCTTACTGGTAGTATTCATAATAACTACCATTATCTCTCTTACAGGGTATATAGAAGGTGCTGGACTGATGCCACCAAAAAGTGCCATAAGTTCGTTGATAATATTGCTAGATATATTTGTTGTAGGTATGACATTAGGTTTAATAGAGGCTATTTTGGGTTGGATGAAAGGAAAAGGAACTTATGTTCATATTAATATTAGAAAATCACCCGAAAAACTTTTAATTAGTGTTTTAGTTACACTGGGATTCAATTTTTTGGGTTTGGTAATTTCTTTAATCTCAAAAGTTCCTTTTGAAGAAAGTATATTTACAACTACAATGATTGGTTTCATTGTAGTTGCTCTAATGTGTCTTTTGTATAGCACTATGATAATAGGCAAGCGCCCGAGTGAAACATGAAAATCAAAGCTTAAAACTGTATAAATGATAGGTGGACTAGCTTAAAACCAACAATAGTGTCTTCTTGACAATCAATGGAAATTCTCATTACAGCGTGGTACGTGCGGTGACCAAAGAAAGCGCCCTACTTGCAGACCCATCACTTGGAAACATTGAAATGAGTATGGATGAATTTGCTGCAGCTTACAGTGGATATGCACTGGTTATAAGTGATCCAAGCGCATCAATGCAAGTTAATGATGTTACGGATCAAGCAAACATCCAAACAAATCAAACCAATGATGCCATAAACACAACAGCACCCGTAGATAATGTTACAGAAGTAAATTCAACCAGCATACAACCAGAAAATTCTAAAAATTTGAGCAATGAAGAGATGCAAAATATTCTAGGTAAAAACTGGAAATACAGAAAATGGAAAAAAACAGGGCATCGTGAAAAAAGCTTTAACTGGTGGAGAATATATTATTATGGGGCTCATGGCGCTCAATTGGCTGCTTTAATAGCTCCAAGTCCCGTAACCGTCCTTTTCGGTGCTTTGGGATATGTATACACGAATACTGTAGGAAATGCTCATGTAAATGAGGGATGGTGGACATATACATAATAACGAACTTTCATTTATTTTTCCTTTTTTTTAGATATTAAACTCGAAATGAAATGGATAAAGGTGGGTTCATGTTTGTGATCAGTAAAAATCAAGAAAAAAGAGTAATGTTAGCATTATCAGCATTATTTTTTGTGCTGTTTTTATATGCTTTATCTACTCCTCAAAAAATAGTATTTAAGGTTTTTATTACTATGTTGCTCGGGTTAACAATATATGCATACGCTAGACTTCAAAAAACATATAAAACTCCTAAAAAGAGATTAATTCTATTTATTTGTACCGTAATTTGGGTTTTATTTATTTATATTGTTGTATTAACACAACAACCAGCATTACTAAGAAATATTATGACCATAGTGGCTATATTGGCTCTAATTTTTCTTGTATTTGATCAAAAAAGAAAGGTTGAATAGTCAATATATAAAGTTATCGACAGATGAGATTAAACCCAACCAAATGAAAGTGTCAAACTGGCAGATCCATCACTTGGAAACATTGAAATGAGTAGGGATGAATTTGCTGCAGCTTACAGTGGATATGCACTGGTTATAAGTGATCCAAGCGCACCATCACAGGAAGTGGGTAATTTAACACAGGTTAATGGGACTACAGAACAAACAAGCAATGAAATAGATGCAAATTCAACCAATGTGCAGGCAGATAACAGTAAAAACTTGACTAATGAAGAGATGCAAAATATCAAAGGTAAACATCGTACATTAATATTGAAATATGTAACTTGGTGGGAATTTGGATACTACGAATCTGGATGGGATCTACACAGGCATTGGTTGTTCCCAACGTCAAGACCTTTATATTATGACCACTGGGGACCATTACATTACTTTGGATGGCACAAACACGGTGAATGGAGATTTGTATAAGTCTGAAACAGCAATATAAATTGAGGTGATATGATGGAAAAATTAAGTAAAGTTCTAACTGCGTTACTAATTATAGTAGTGGCAGCATTTGCATATACTTTAATATTTGGATTATCGTTCGAATTCATGGCAAGCGAAGGGAAAGAAAGCGATTCTTATTTACCAGTAGTTTCAGAGGAAAATATTTCAGCTTATAAGGCTTCCTGCACGGAACTAAACCTATCAAAAGTATCGGAAAATCCTGCTTCCCTAAATGGACAAAAAGTCAAAGTAAAAGGCCAAATACAAAAAAAAATAGAACCTGTACAATTTAATAAAACAAGAACATACATAGAACTTAAGGTTCCCGGACTACAAAATCCTATTATTGTATCGTACGCAAGCACCATACCATTTAATCCCGGAGATACGATAATCGCATATGGAGAATATTCATACCCTATAAGAACTGAAACCTCAGAATTAGCCAATAAAGACTTAATTATGATCAAAGCTACATACATAGAAAAAACGTGAAATTAAACGATTTTTTTTCATTTTTTTATTGTCTTAAAGAAGTTGATGATTGTACAAATGTAATTCTGGAATAATATTGGGTAAATCACCTTTTGTAAAAGTTATAATCTTTATAGCACGTAAAAATCCAAATGACACAATAATGGGTTCAGATAATAGAAAAACTGTATGCAATTAACTTTTTAAATTTGTGGATCTATAGCACCCTAAACGTCTTAAAAAACTTTGGAATCGATACAACAGAACATCAATGTACGGATTAGCAGAAGCAGCAAAAGCAAAAGGTTTAGATGCAGTTGGCATGAAACTATCAATAGAGGAGCTTAAAAAGAACAACATAGTGTATGTAACCATCGATGGCGGACCTCACTACAGTGTAGTAAGGGAAGTGACTAACGAGAGCGTGAAACTCGCAGATCCAAGCCTTGGAAACATTGAGATGAGCAAGGAGAAGTTTGCTGAGGTTTACAGTGGGAATGCATTGGTTATAAGTCATCCTAACGTGGCAGCGCTAGACGTAAGTAGTTCAATACAAGTTAATGGAACTGCAGAACAAACAAGCAATGAAACAGATGCAAATTCAACCAGTGTGCAGGCAGACAACAGTAAAACCTTGACTAGTGAAGAGATGCAGAACATTATTGGCGCTTATTGGAAGCCCCAGCACCATCATCACAAATCGGCTTGGGGAAGTAGAGTTGGAGCTGCAAAAGGATTAATTGGCGTAAAGTAGCATATTATGCTGCTGCTACCACTATGATTGTCGGAAATGTTGTTCTTATTGTTGGAAGTAGCTGCACTAGTCCAGGAGCCCCTGCGTGTTATTATGCAGCTGTGTGTGGGATTTGTACTGGAATTGGAATGATCGCAGTAGGGCCATGAATATAAGGATGTGGAGTGGTTTTATAGACTTAATACTTCAAATTTTTATTTTTAATAAATAAAATGAATTTAAGGAAGTAAATAAATGAAAGTAAATTCAATATTTATTTTAATGGGTGTTTTGTTTTTTGGCATTTCTGTATTTATCTGGTTTCTTGTTAAGTCTCCTTTTACAGGGATAATGGCCCTTATTGGTACAATATTCATTATAGGTGGTATTTTTGAGAACAAAAAATACTACAACAAGACTCTTTATTTAGTGTTTTCAAGCATAATCTATCTGTTGTGCTAGTATTGTCTACCATTTATGCATCTACACTAAATTACATACACTATAACTTGATTTTTACATCATAGAACTATTGATCGTAACAATGGCATTGGCGGCTGTTTATTCTCTTACTTGTACGTGGAATAACAATTAAATGTTAAATAGTAGAATTTTCATTATTTACCTATAGTAATGGTATTGATGTCTCAAAAATTCACCATTAATTCATATAGGCTGTAACAAATTAAAAAAAGAAAAAATAGACATAAAGACTTCAGTTAATACGATCCTCACTAGATATCCATGAATCATAATGCATACCATCAACTACACCTGCGGACTAGCAGCACTCGCAACAGTTCTAAATAACATGCGAATCAAAGCAACAGAACAGGAACTCATGAACCTCGCAGGGACAGATGAGAACGGTACAACAATGTACGGACTAGCAGAAGCAGCTAAAGCGGAAGGTTTAAATGCAGTATTATAACTAATCGAGACCTTTGCATAATTATATATTAGGATGATTTACTAAAAAAATCAGGGTTTTTGATAATTTCTATATTTTATTAGATTCACATCATAAACTGCTTTAGGGATAAAAATAACCAGCAGAAGACTAATTAAGCTATAAAATTGAAATTATAATAATTCACAAAAATTTCGATATAAAAGAAATTGTGAAATTTCACTAAAAGATGAAAAGAAGAATCTGGACAATATTTTATTCTTCCAAAACTGATCATTATTTCTCGCAATATTCTGAAAGATTGTGTTCATTAAAATAACCAGAATAACAAAAACTATGTTAAAGGAGGAACATAACTTCAATACAAGTTCACCTATCATAAAATATATAGAAACGCAGGTAAGTGGTATTCATGGAATATTACCATGATAAAAGAATGCAAAAAATATTTCAAATCCTTGAACAGCCTAAATCTCTTGAAGAAATGGATCTCTCTGAGTCATTCATCAAAAATTTGATTCTGAAACTGATTTCTACTTATGGAAGTATTAAAGTTAGACAGATTCATGAAATTACTGGTTTACATGTTGATTTACTGGAAGAATGTTTACATATACTTGAAGAGGAGAATTTTTGTGTTCCTACGGCAGGAGGTTTTTTATTTCCAAGTGTGGAGTACACTATTACAAAACAAGGTCACGAAAAAGCAGTTAAACTCCTAAGTGAAAATCCATATGTAGGCATGGCTCCAGTTCCTTATAATAGCTATTATGAGATTATGGAAGTTCAAATTAAGGGTAGGTTCCCGATTGATGTTCCAAAAGAAGTGGTTGAAAATGCATTTAAGGATGTTGTGGGGCTTGACCATGCAAAAAAGACATTGGTTGAAGCTGCCATTGGTGGAAAAGGTTTTTTTATATATGGACTACCTGGAACTGGTAAAACTTTCATTACAAGCAAGATGTCAGATCTTCTACCACCCCTTGTTATTCCCAAGTTTATAGAGTTCAGTGAACAGGTGATCCAACTTTATGACCCGGATTTCCACCGAATTTGCCCTGAACAGCCTGAAGATCCAAGATGGGTTAAAATTTATGCTCCATTCGTCTTTACAAGTTCAGAGCTTACTAGTGAGAAATTGGAGACAAATTATGACCCAAACAAAGGAGTATATGAAACTTCACCTATAATTAAAGCAAATGGTGGTGTGTATCTCTTAGACGACCTGGGAAGACAGAAAGAAGATCATAATTCAATTTTGAACAGATTAATTGTACCATTGGAAAATAAAAAGGATGTAATATATATTAAAGGAGCACCAGTAATTGTGCACACCCATTTTATACCTGCTTTTTCAACAAACTTAGAAATAACTATAATGGATGAAGCACATCTTAGAAGAGCACCTTTACACATTTTTCTAGACACACCTGCTACCCCTGATATTCTTGAGGTCTTTAAGAGGAATTTAGATATATTAGGCGAAAAATACGACGAAAATGTTTTAGAAAGGTTTGTAAATGTATATAAACCAAGTTTTGAAGGAGGAGAAAATCTTCAACCTAGTTTTGCTCATGCAAGGGACGTTGCAGAGATTGCACGAGCCATACGTATAAGAAAGGGGGAAGATCGTATCACGGAGGAGATCCTAGAAGAAGCACTGGATCAACACGTTCTGATTGCACTTCAGCGGAAATTTACACCATCTCTTTTTGAAAGAGTTATCAGAAAGAAGTGATTGTATTAATATATAATTAAAAAATATTATAAAAAATATTTATCCTTATCAATGAAGCCGTTTTAGAAGATATAAATCAATCTAAATTTCATATTATCTGATAAAACTGAAATAACCGAATTTTTAAGTGTTTTTACAATTAGGGAAAAGTTTTTATTAGGGCTGCTCCAAAGTAAAAGAGGCAAAAAATAAGGAGAGTTTCACATGACATGTAGCATTTTAGTAGGTGGAGGATGGGGAGACGAAGGTAAGGGTAAATGTATAACTTATCTTTGTTATAATGATAAACCTGATATTATAGCAAGAGCAGGAGTAGGTCCCAACGCAGGACATTCTGTTGAGTTTCACGGTGAAAAATACGCCTTGAGAATGATTCCATCAGGATTTGTGCATACTGGTGCAAAATTGCTCATTGGTGCAGGTGTACTTGTCGATCCTGAAGTTTTTATGCATGAAATTGATTATTTAAATAAATATAATGTCAAGGGCAGAACTTTCGCTGATTATAGGTGTGCAATTATAGAAAAAAAACATAAAAAACAGGATCAGGCTTCAGACTATCTTTCAAAGACAATAGGAAGTACTGGAACAGGATGCGGTCCTGCAAATGCAGCCCGGGTCATGAGGGTTGCAAAACTTGCAGGAGAAATTGAAGAGATGAGTTTTTACACCACCAATGTTCCGGCAGAGGTAAATCGAGCATTAGATGAGAATAAAAATGTTTTTATTGAAGGATCGCAAGGTTTTGGCCTTTCTCTTTATTATGGTACATATCCTTATGTAACCAGTAAGGATACCACTGCAAGCAGTGCTGCTTCTGATGTGGGTGTTGGACCAACCAGGATCGATGATGTGATAGTGGTTTTCAAGTCTTACATAACTCGAGTTGGTGCTGGACCTTTCAGGACTGAAATGTCTGAAGAAAAAGCTGAAAAAATGGGTTTAGAAGAATATGGTACGGTAACAGGGCGTAGAAGGAGAATAGGACTATTTGATATGGAACTTGCTGCCGAGTCTTGCATGATTAACGGAGCAACCCAGATAGCCCTAACTTGTGTTGACAGGCTTTATCCGGAGTGTGAAAGGGTAAAAGATTATTCAAAACTTTCTGTGGAAATTAAAAGGTTCGTGGACGAAATTGAAGGGGAAACTGGAGTTCCAGTAACTATAATTTCAACTGGTCCGGATCTTGAGGATACAATTGATTTAAGAGACGAAATTTTGTAAATAATTAATAATATTTATAGTTAAGAACCTAATTTATTAAACTTATGCATGGAATATAATTCCAATAAATTATATTTAACCATCTCTAACCAGCTTAAAATCATTTTTTCACAAGGTTACTGAAAGAATAGTTTAAAACCTTTGGTACTTCACTATAATTAAAATATTTGGATTTTTTTACTTTTAATCCTCTTTAATTTTTTTAAGCATTTTATTTTTATTAGGAAATTTTTAAAATTATATTTTTTATATTTTTTTTTAATGAATTTATGGTATTTTTTATAAAAACACTAATAAAGGTAATAGAACATGTAACACAATATCTGTTGAGAAATGCGATATCATAGCTGATTCTAAACCTTTCTTCCAGTAAAGCCATCCAAAAATAATTCCACCTACACCATTTAATACTATGGCACGTAAAACAATCAATGGTGTAATGGTTGTTAAGGCACTGGTAATTGGTAGATGTCCTAAACCAAAAATGACTGCAGCGAGAATAATAGCAGACCAAAATCCAAGATTTGTTGGCTTTCCATCATCTGTCTTTTTTATTTTATAACATATCCAGACAATGATGGACATTAAAAATAGTCGCATCATTATCTCTTCGTTGATTCCACCATAGAAGGATGCAAGAAAACCCTGCCATGCAGGTGGATTCAATTGGCTGGACTGACTTACAGTTATTGTGATACCAGCCAGTGAAAATAAAATGTCCATACCAATTATCAAAATAGCTGCAAGTACTCCTAAACCTATAGATATCCCAATTATAGATTTTAAATAACTTTTTACTTCTCTACCAGCAAGCCAACCCTCTATTATAGGAAGACCTAGTCCTACTTTTTTTGACAAATAAAGGCCAATGAATATGAAAATTGAGAATAGAATTACATTTTGTAAAATCTGGGCTATTAATATGATATAGAGAGGTACAGGAAGTCCTTGAAGTAAACTGCCTTGAAGTGTTAGAGTATATGGTATGATGGCTATCAATCCAAAGATACTTGCTGCAAGCAAAATCAAAAATAATTTCCAATTGAATTTCATATTCTCGACCTACTATTTTTTTCAATTTTTTAAATAATTTAGTATTTATATTATTTTTTTTCATGCTAATTAAAAATTATATAATTCTGACGAATTAGTCAAAAAACACATTTACAACTTTTATCACAAAAATTATCAAAAAATGATGAATAAAAATTATCAATATTTATCAATAGATCATGTTTATCAATTAAATAACTTCTTAAACTGTTTTAAATTTCCAAAATTGATTTAAGGTACCTCTCCCACCATGTTTAATACTATCTCTTACAAACTCACCCGCATCCTTTATTGCTCTCTCAAGTTCATGTCCTTTAACTAAACCAGCTACAATGGCAGATGAATATGTACAGCCGCTACCATGTGTATTTTCGCTTTTTATAAGTTCACCTTCAATTATTTTGAGTGTACCATTATATAATACCTCGGTTCCTCCGAGATGACCTCCTGTAACCACCACATTACAGATCTTTCCGATCTTTAAGGCAGCTTTTATAGCATCTTCTTCATTTTCAATCTCAATTCCAGAAAGTACCTGAGCTTCGAGGATATTTGGAGTGGTTAATTTTGCAATTGGCAGAAGATGCTTTATTATAGATTTTCTAACGTCTTTTTTAGATAGAAAACCTCCTGATCCTGCAACCAGCACTGGATCAACAACTAGCTTTAGATCATACTCTGAGGCCTTAGATGCTACAGCCCTTATAATTTCGTCTGAATAAAGCATCCCTGTTTTTGCATATTCTATTTGTTCTTCCTCTAAAACCACATCAATCTGTTTTTTAACAAATTCAGCATCTACAGGATCAATATCTTCGACTTTTTTAATATTCTGAGCAGTAAGAGCTGTTACTACTCCTACCCCATAAACACCCAAAGCAGCGAATGTTTTTATATCATTTAGAACTCCTGCACCGCCGGATGGGTCAAAACCTGCAATGGTCATTGCAATCATATTTAAACCTCTCTTTTAACCTCTAATCTTTCAGAACCATGATTAGATCGTATTTTAAGAGGAAGAGTTTTTAAAAATTTCCGAGTTTCTGTTCCTCTACCATGTAACATTATTTCTCCTAAATCTTCAGCAGTGTTAACATCCAGTGACAGATAAAACGAATCATAAACTGCATGAGGAATTTTCAGGGCTCTAGCATTTTTAATATGTTCAAAAAAACTATAATCTCCAAATGTCATTTGAATACTTGAGGGTGGACAGAGGAGAGCATTAGTTCCTCCTCCTTTAGAGGGGGCAATAACAATATCAAATATCTCTCCTTTTTTTATTAAATTTTCAACATGAGCTTTTTTTATTAGAGGCACGTCTGAGGGAATTATGAGCACTTGATCACAGTAGGCTGAACACCAATCTAAAGCCTGTTTAAGTGCGCCGTTAAGGTCCGTTTCCCCACTCTCTTTTAGAGGAGTTACACCTACATGTTCAACAAAATTTAAAACGTAATTATCAGAGCTTATAACGACTATTTTTTCAACTACATCTTTTAGGGCCTTTATAACGTCTTTTAACATAGCTTTTAATAGGTTTTCACGTTCTTCTACAATTAATGTTGGAGATAATCTCGTTTTTGCATGGGAAAAACGAGAAACTGGAATTACTGCAAATGTTATTTTCTTTTTTTTCATATTGAGAACCTTATTTTTTTGATAAGAATTAAAAAAAATTTTATTTTAAATTTGATTTATTGCTTTTATATTCCTAATGATTCCCTTATCCATGTTATAAACCTATCTATCCAAGTCGGGCTCTGTTCTACGGCGATTGTCCGATTTTGCAATGATTTAAGCTGTTCAGTGGTTAGGTTAAATTTTGTCATGACCTCTACTTTTGCGGTGGATATATTTTGACGTAAATCGTAAAAGCTAATATTCTGTTTTTGGGTCAATGCAATGGCTTCTCCAGCATATGGGTTCACATCGCCTCCAGATACAATAATCCAGATTTGAATTTGAGATCTCATAGCGTTTTGCGCATTATAAGGATCTGAATTTTCTATGATTTGCTGGATTTGATCATTGGTCTTACCTGAAGGTTTAAGATTTGCTCTGATAATTGCCATCTGATTAGGTTCAGCGCAATATGCTTTTACCGTGGCACTGGAATTTGGTGCGATTTTTTTATTTTCTGCAATCACGAGGTCCTGGGATTCGTTACTTGTTATCATATCTCCTTTTTCCACGATTACAGGTTTATCACCAATATTTTTCATCATAACACTATGTGGAACATTACCTGCTGTTGTATTTTGTACTACTTCAACATTTCCTTCTTCATAGGCCTGTTTTAGCGATATTCCTGGTGATTCAAGATAACTCAGTATTCCAAATCCAAATGAAAAGGTAATGATTATAAAAGCTACTAAAACGACTCTGAAATTCATCGAACCATCCTATACTTAATATGTTTTTGCAAGCAGGGTTTTAAATGTTGCCTTATGGCCACAGTTTATACATACACCAATATTTTCATCCTCTTTCTGGATACCTAAAATATCTACCCTGACTTTTTCCTCCAAATCCTTTCCACAGGATTCTTCTCCACACCAATTAAACGAAATGATTCCTCTATGCTTTGATAAGGATTCTAGAGCTTCATCAACAGTTTCAACGCTTTTTATATTTCTATTAAATGATTCCCATGCCTTATCTTTCATATCTTGATTTATACTGTCAAGTATAAATTTTATAGCATCTATAAATTTTTTTTCAATGGCAATTGTTTCTTTTTCTAATTTATCTCGTCTGAAAACCACAACATTTTTATGTTTAATATCTCTTGGTCCTACTTCCAGTCTCAATGGTACTCCTCTCATCTCCCATTCATAAAATTTCTTTCCAGCCCTTATATCCCGGCTGTCTAGATGAACCCTTAAATTGCCGTCTGTTTTTAGGGGATCGGTTAACTCTTGACAGAATTCTAAAACCTCTTCTGCATCCTCTTTAAATATTATTGGAACAATTACAATCTGATGGGGTGCAACATTTGGAGGTAAGCATAATCCTGATTTATCACCATGAACACCCACAACTGAGGCAATTATACGATCTGAAACTCCATAACATGTCTGGTAAACGTACTCATGTTCTCCCTCTGGTGTTTCATAGGTTATATCAAAAGTTTTTGCAAAAGTTTGCCCAAGATTATGCACAGTTCCAATCTGAAGTGTTTTCCCGTCTGGTAGGAGAGTATCGAATGCAATAGTGTATTCTGCCCCTGGAAACTTGTCCCATGGAGGTCTTCTGGTTATTACATATGGAATGCCCAGCTTGTCAAAGAATCTTTTATAAATTTCTAGTGCCTTCTGCACCTGTTTTTCAGCATCTTCTTTAGTAGAATGTATGGTATGAGCTTCTTTAAATGTTGTGATCTCTCTGACCCTTATTAAAGGCCTTGTATGTTTTGTTTCATATCTAAAAGTGTTAACAATCTGATAAAACCTTAAAGGGAGGTCTCCATGGGACCTCACCCACAACGAAAACATAGGATACATGGCAGTTTCACTAGTAGGTCTAAGTGCCAGTTTTTTATTTAATTCTGTTAATCCGCCATGTGTTACCCAGTAGACTTCATCTTCAAACCCTTTAACATGTATAGCTTCTTTTTCAAGCTCATCTTCAGGTATAAGTAATGGAAAGAGTAGTTCTTCATGATCTTCATCTAAGATTTTTCGTAGTATATTAAGAATATTTTTTCTAATTTTAAATCCCTGTGGTAGCCAAACATGCATTCCCTTAATGGGATATCTGACATCGATTATTTCTGCTTCTTCTAGGATTTTATGGAACCATTCACTGAATTCTGACATGTTCTCACCTGTGATATTCTGTCTGTTGGGTGTTAAATATAAACATTTCATGTATTGGACTTCAATTAATAAATATTGTGTATATAATTGAATTTAATGGTGGAATATCTGCAACTGTAAATATTCTTAAAATTCTTAAGGTAAAAATCAAAAATTATTTTATTAAAGGATATTCAAATAATATTGAAAGAAAGGAAGATAACATGGATACCAAAAAAATTCAACTACCAAGGGAGATCCATACAGGAGCTGGAGTTATAAAAAAAACAGGAGCTATCTGTAAAGATTTAAGATTTGAGGGTAAGGTCTTAGTGGTAAGTGGACCTAATACCTTAAAAATCGGTGGAGAATATGCCATAGAAAGCCTTCATGAAGAAGGATTTAATGTAGAAGACGTAATTATTGATCGGGCATCAGAAGATGCTGTCAGGAAAGTTCAGGATATGATGGATGATGTTTCAGTAGTTCTTGGAGTTGGGGGTGGCAAAGTAATTGATGTGGCAAAACTGGCATCCACCAGATCAGGTATTCATTTTATAAGTGTTCCCACAGCAGCATCCCATGATGGAATAGCCTCTCCTCGTGCTTCAATAAGAAATGAAGAAGGCAGTGTATCCCTGAAAGCTCAGCCACCTATCGGTGTCATTGCAGATACAAAGATCATAAGTAAAGCGCCATTTAGACTGCTTGCAGCAGGATGTGGTGATATAGTATCCAACCATACAGCAGTTTTAGACTGGAAACTGGCAAATAGACTTTTAAATGAATATTTTAGTAATTCAGCAGCTGCTCTTTCACTTATGACAGCCAAGATGATTATAGAATCTGCAGGTGCAATAAAGGAGGGATTGGAAGAGAGTGCAAGGGTGGTTGTGAAAGCATTGATAAGCAGTGGTATTGCCATAAGCATTGCAGGTACAAGCAGACCTGCAAGTGGCTCTGAACACAAATTTAGTCACGCTTTGGATGTTATTGCCCCTAAACCAGCATTACATGGAGAACAATGTGGTGTAGGTACAATTATGATGATGTATCTTCATGGAGGGGATTGGAAGTTTATAAAAGATGCTTTGAAGACCATAAAATCTCCCACAACAGCTTATGAGCTGGGTATAGATCCAGAATACATTATTGAGGCTCTTATGTCAGCACATAAAATCAGAAAAGAGAGATACACAATCTTGGGGGATCGTGGACTTACAAGAGATGCTGCAGAGAAGTTGGCAAGTACTACTGGTGTTATATGATGATCTCTTTAATTTCAAAAACCAAACATTGAACTTTTACTATTAATTTATGAATTAATCCAGATTTACTTAAAGAAGTGATAGAGAATTATTAAATCTTTCCTTCATTCTTAGCTTTTTTTAAAGCATTTCTAAAATTCTGCCATGTCAAAACAGCTTTATTATATTTATCTATGCTATATACATTATATTCAGTAACTTTTAGAGATAATAAGTGTTCTTTATTTCTTTGTCCCCATAAATATCTTATTTCTTTTTTTAAGTCATTATCTATAATTTTTAAGTTTACAAGTTCGGTTAAAGACTTTTTCACACCAACTCTATCTTTTCTATCTAATATTTTTTTACCGAAATACTCGGCGATTGAACCACAAATATTACCATAAAGACAAATACCTTCCTTAATTATCATTTCTTTTGCAGTTAATTTTATATTAAATCTATTTAAAAACCAAGAATAAAAATCAGTGAGCATAAGATGATATGCAAGGTTTGTTTTGAATACTTTGTTTTCAATAAAATTTAATTCATTTCTAAAATCGTTAGCTGTCCTTAATATACCCCTTGGAAATTCAATATTAGTTCTCTGTTTTCCATTGTTTGGAAAACATTCTTGTAATTTACATAATAATTCACTAATGCGCTTTTCTTGTTCTTCTTTATTTTCCATTTTAAACCTCATACAAAATTTATTTTTCCGTCCTTGTATAACGGCAAATTTCCTATTCTTGGCTCTTTTTAAATATCCTTCTTGGCAAATTAACAATCCCCTTAAAATTAGACAACAAAAAAAATTTTTTTAGATTTTATATGTTAACAAAGATAAATAAAATTTAAGAATTATTTCAATAAATTTATTTTATATAAAGACTCATTATTTTTAGAAAGTTGAAATTGATAACAATTGTATGATAATTACCTTAGTAACTCCAACCAGTAGGAGAATATATAATGATAACACTCATCGGAAAAAGTCTTGCTAAAGAGGGGCTTCAATTTATGTACACTGGGTCTGCTAGGGGGTGTGAATCCTGCAGATTTAAAAACACATGCATAGATCCTCTGGAGGAGGGCAGAATATATGTTATAAATGATGTAAAAGGCGGTGAACACTCCTGCCCTATTCATGAAGGAGGAAAAGTGAAGGTAGTTGATGTGGAAAAAGCAGATATAGAAGCCCTCGTTGATTCTAAAAAAGCTTTTGAGGGGTCCATGATAGCTTTTGATATTCCAGATTGTGATGAAGATTGTCCTATAAGAGATCTTTGTTTTCCAAGGGGTTTGTTTAAAGATGATAAATGTAAAATAGTTAAATCAATTGGAAAACCTGATAGGAAATGTATTAAAGGATTTGACCTTAGTTTGGTTTTATTAAGGCGATGATCCGCTTTTGTTGGGAAAAAACTTAATTTAATGAATTTAATGGGTATACTCCCTAATTAATATAAAAACATGATCATAATCTAAATCAAGATTTCCTAATAATTATTTATAATTTCTAAAAAAGAAACAACTGGAGATTTTCCATGGAACTTAAAAAAACAGTTGGATATGAGGCGGCTAAACTTGTTGTTGATGGTGATGTTGTTGGTTTAGGGACAGGTTCTACAACTTCCTATTTTATAAAAAGACTCGGAGATAGAATCAAAAGAGAAGAAATGGAAATATTAGGAATACCCACTTCATATCAATCTTTTTTCCTTGCAAGGGATTTTGGGATTCCCATAACCACATTAGAAGAACATGACATTAATATTGCAGTAGATGGTGCCGACGAAGTTGATTTAGATTTAAATCTAATTAAAGGTGGTGGAGCAGCTCATACTATGGAGAAGATTGTGGATGAAGCTGCAGAAAGATTTGTGGTGATTGTGGATGAGTCAAAAATTGTGGATAAACTGGGAGGCATCCCTGTACCCCTGGAAGTAATCCCACAAGCATGTAGAATGGTCACGAGCCACGTCCAAAAACTAAATGGAGTTCCCAGTTTGAGAATGGCTGAACCTAAAGATAAAGTTGGACCAGTTATAACTGATAATCATAATTTTATAATTGATGTTGAATTTGAAACTATAGGTGAACCTGAATATCTGGAAAAAAAGCTTAATGCCATCCCTGGTGTTGTAGAAAATGGAATATTTTCAGGGATTGCTGATGAAGTACTTGTTGGAACAAAAGATGGTATAAATATTTTAAATAGAAAAAAATGAGCTTTTTTCATATTAATAGTGGTAAATAGATGTTCATTTAAAATTTACTATATGGTGATGGTGACTATAGATTTGAAAGGTATTATAACGGAGGTCTTTCCTTTACCACCTCTAAGTTTAAGTTCTAAAACCAGATAATCAGTTTCAATTCTCTTTAATTCCCCATAATATGTCTCGCCGGTTGAAATTGTTAAAGATATGTAGTCTCCTTCGGCAGATTTAATAGTATCCCGTAGATCTGAATTAAAAATCACTTCTAACCCCCATCTTTTTTCATGTTTCCTTAAAGTAAAAATGATATCATCTATTCTTATTCATGGGTTCGAAACATGTTTCATCTATCTATTTTTAATATATTTTACCTAGGGTTATATCTTTATTTTTCTCCTTTTTATAAGTCTTGATTTTCACTTTCAACCAGATAAACAAAAATTTTAATTGAATTATAAATTTCGATTTAAGGTTAATAGAAATTTTTTGCCAAAAAGTCTTAAATTAGGATGAATTTTTTAAAAGTGATGATATTATAAAAGCTCCTCCTAGAACCAGGACGATAGTGGCTCCAGATGCTAAATCAAATAGATATGAAAGCCATAAACCAAATACGGTCAGTAATATACCGGTTAAAATGGAGAGAATCATTAGTTTTTTAATTTTGTGGGTAAACTGTTTGCTTATGGCAGCGGGAATGGTAAGAAGCGCTATTACCAGAATCACACCAACCACCTTTATGAGCACCACCACACTTAAGGCAACCAGACACAGAAGCAATATATAAAGGCTTTCTGCTGGAATTCCCACTACCTCTGAAAATTCTTCATCAAAAGAAATTGCTAAAAACTCTCTATTGAATAGGAAAACAGTTATAATAATTATTAAATCTAGAATCAACATTATAACTAGATCAGATGCAGGCACAGTAAGAATACTCCCAAAAAGGTAACTGAAGAGGTCGGGTGCGTAACCTGGACTTAAATTGATAAAGATTATCCCCAGAGCCATACCAACTGACCACAAGATTCCAATGGCTGTATCTTCGCTCACCTTTATTTTTTTGCTTATTGCTCCAATACCCACTGCAGATAAAAGGCTGAATGGAATAGCAGTAATAATTGGGTTTATTCCGACCAGATAACCTAAGCCAATCCCCCCAAATGCTGCATGGGAGATTCCTCCACTTATAAAGACTATTCTTTTAATAACCACGTATGTACCAACAATACCACAGGCTATGCTGACCAGGATAGCGGCTATAATGGCATTTTGCATGAATTGGTACTGGAGAAACTCTATCATTCTTTAGATCTCCTTATTTCAAAAAGTATTTCATTTTTTGTCATGTTCCTTTAAGACTCGATGTGGAATGCCATGAGCTATTAATTCAACAGGACATTTATAAACATCTTCTAAAATTCCTGCAGCAACTTCGGGAGGGCCGTGACAGAATAATTTACGATTAAGACAGGCGATCTTATCAACATGGGCAGAAACAACCCCTACGTCATGGGTCACCAGAACAATTGTCATTTTTTCTTTAAGCTTTGATAAAAGTTCATAAAATGAGCTTTGCATCTCTGGATCGATACTGGCCATTGGTTCATCTAGAAGAAGCAATTTGGGATTTCTAACGATAGCTCGGGCTATAAAAACCCTCTGCATCTGCCCACCAGATAATTTTCCCATTTGACGGTGTCTGAATTTGAGCATTCCCACCCTTTCCAGAGCATTCTCGACAGCTTCATTATCTTTATTAGAATAATTTTTAAATATTCCATTGTATCTTCCCATAAGAACTGCGTCAAAAACATCCACTGGAAAATTTAGATCAAAAAAGGAATGCTGGGGCAAGTATCCTATTAAATTTCTGGCTTCTTCGGGTTTTCGCCCAAAAACTTTAACTTCCCCACTGTCAGGTCTTATCAGTCCCAGGATAATTTTTAAGAGAGTACTTTTTCCACCGCCATTGGGCCCTATTACAGCTAGAAAATCATTTTTTTCTATTGAAAAACTGATTCCTTCTAGGATAGGTATCCTATTCAAGTTCAAAAAGACGTCTTTTAATCTAACAACTTCGTTGTTCATGATTTAACCTTAAAATATCACTCATGGAATATTTTTATTTGAATTTAGACGAATACTAAATTTTAAATTTTTTTAGTTTGAAGATTTTCATGCTTTTTGGAGAGCTTCTAACACTTTATAAAGATTTTCTATGTAATTTTTATCTAAAGGATCTATTATGACAACCTGTCCATTAATCTCTCTTGCTATGACTTCTGCATTTTTGGTGTTGTATTGGGGCGATACAAATATTATTTTTATGTTTTTTTCCTTTGCTTGTTTTATCAGATTTGCAATTCCCTGTGGAGTTGGTTCTTTACCCTCTTTTTGGATTGATATCTGTTCAAGACCATATTCCCTACAAAAATATCCCCATGCAGGATGATAAACCATGATTTTCCGATTTTTCTTTTCTGAAAGTGTCTTCCTAATTTCTATATCTAACTTATCTAATTCTTGTAAATATTTTTCTTTATTGGTGGCGTAATACTTATTATTTTCAGGGTCTATTTGGATTAATCCTTTATATATGTTTTCAACCATTATTTTTGCATTCTTTGGAGAAACCCAGACATGTGGATCGTTACCATTTATATTTTCTTCCCTAGCAGATATGAGTTTTATTCCTTCAGAACAGTTAATAACGAGCATCTTCCTGTTCATATCCTTTATTTTATCCATCCATGCAAGTTCAAATTCAATTCCAGAACCTACTTCTGCATACATTTTCGCTTTGCTCACTTGTATTAGTTGACTTGGTAATGGTTCATATGTATGGGGATCTGCTCCTGGAGGCACTATTGTTGTCACTTTAACCTTGTCTCCTCCAACTTTTTCCACAAATTCTGCTTCTGGAAGGATGGTTACGATTACACCTATCTTATCGTCTCTATCCTCTTTTTTGATTGGATAAAAAGCGTAATAACTGCAGCCAATAAAAAAAACGATTATAATCAGGCCAACTAGTAGCATGATCTTTTTTTCCATTTCTACACCAACCATGTGTATATTTATTTTTTATTAATATTTAAATATTTTCTTAATAAATATTAGCAAAAAATTTATAAATAGTTATTAATTAATAATAATTATGGCAATTATTAGCATATCCCTAAATGAAAAACTTCTTGAAGAAATCGACGATATACAGGAAGAACTAGGCTTTTCAGGAAGATCTGAGGTAATAAGAGCAGGCGCAAGGATGTTCATTGCAGATAACAAGGAAAAAAAATCGTTAAAAGGTGATATAAATTCTATCCTTGTTTTAATTCATAGTCAAGATGCAGAAGATAAAGTAACAGAAATAAAACACGATTTTGAGGATATAATAAACACGCAGATACACAGTCATTTAAAAGAAAATAAATGTCTCGAAATTTTCATTTTAGATGGTGATGCCATACGAATGAAACAATTGGCTAAATTATTTCAGATAAGTAGAAAAATCGATTATGTTAAGTTGATAGTCGTTTAGAAGCATTCAATTATATAAAAAACCCTTAATGCATCATTTTTGTATGAACTATATTCAATCTGTCCAATCACTTTAAATTTGTGCAATGTATAACTAACTATAATTAGCTCTAATAATATGGAAACTTTCGCTGAGATAGGAGAAATGCATAATTTTGTCATTATTAAGGTGAAAAATTGCAAAACATAATTGAAACATCAGGCATTACCAAAATATTTGATGGTAGGGTAGCAGTAGATGATCTGAATATAAAGGTCAAAAAAGGCGAAGTATTAGGTTTTCTTGGACCGAATGGCGCTGGAAAAACCACCACAATACGCATATTGTCTGGGATCATCTCACCAACAAAAGGATCTGCCACAGTTGCAGGGTTTCGCACAGACGAGGATGCGGAAAAGCTTCATGAAATAATAGGGCTGCTCACAGAAACACCAGGTTTTTATGAGAGGCTCAGTGCAAAGCGCAATCTGGAATTTTTTGCTAAATTTTATTCTAATATTGATGTGGATTTTCAGGTGAATAAATATCTGAAACTCATGGAATTATGGGATCGAAGGGATGATAAAGTTGGAAATTTCTCAAAAGGCATGAAACAGAGACTTGCACTTGCAAGAGCTTTAATCCATGAGCCAGAAATTGTTTTTTTGGATGAACCAACTGCGGGTCTCGATCCAGAAGTTTCAATAGAAGTTCATAAGCTTATAATAAAATTAAAAGAGGAAAAACGCACTGTTTTTCTCTGTACACATAATTTGGAGGAAGCAGAACTCTTAAGTGATCGTATTGCTCTTTTTAAGACAAATTTGGTGGCCTTAGATACAGCATCAAACTTGCGAAATCAGCTCTTTAAGCGAGAGGTAATTATTGAAATGGAATCTGTTGATAATAAAATCATAGAAGCCGTGGAAACTCTCAATTTTGTTCAAGGTGTCAATAAAGAGGATAAACAGCTCGTTATTGAATTAACCGAATTTGATAAAAATCGCCCCGATTTGGTTGAGAGTATTATAAAGGCTGGAGGACGGATTCAAAGCGTTTTTGAGAGAAAACATTCAGTTGAAGAGATATATATGACATTAATTAAAGAGGAAGATAAAGAAAAAGGATAAACAAAATTTGTTATTTTGAGTGTTTTTAGGGGAAATTTTATGCAGAATAAAATGGCATACACACGCATTAACAATGTAATAAGAAAGGAGTGGGAGACAACATTTTACAATTTAAACTCAGCCCTATTTATCACATTACTCCCTTTTATCATCACTTTACAGGCGTTAATCTTAATTTATCTTGTTATAAAATTTTCAAGTAGTGATGCACTGGTTAACACCATTCTTCAAAGGGGAGTGGACACCCTGCAAGGCACGATGCCTTCACTGTTAACTCTTTCACCTCTTGAGAAGTTTCAGGTACTTTTCTATTCTCAATTTCCATTTTATCTTTTACTTATCCCTGTAATGATCGCCATTAGCTTTGCAACATTCAGTATTATTGAAGAAAAACAGGCACGTGCACTAGAACCATTATTAGCAACGCCTGTAAGGACGTGGGAACTTTTATTGGGCAAAGCACTGGCAGGTGCAATACCGTCTATAATCATTACTTGGATTTGTGCTGGAATCTTTCTGGCAGGAGTTAAATGGATAGGAACATCTCATCTTTTAAAATATGTGATTACATCATCCTGGTGGATTTCTATCCTGTTTTTTGTTCCTTTAATCACGGTTTTTGGTTTTATGCTGGGAATTATAGCTTCATCAAGAACAAACGATCCCAAAAATGCACAAAATTTAGCAATTGTTATCATTTTACCAGTTTTAGGGCTTATTGGTATCCAGTTGGGGGGATATGTAATATTAACTCCAGGGTTACTGGTTATAATGGCGGGAGTCCTGTTTATACTGGATTTACTGATTTTAAAAGTAGCTGTTCGTCTTTTTAAACGTGAATCCATTGTAATTAAGTGGAAATAGGATAATCTAACCGATGAAAACAAAAATAAGTTAAAAATAAATATTTTTTTTGAAATTTGATTAAAGAGTGTTAAAATATTTATCAAATATTATTTAAATCAACAACTTTTATGTAATCTATCGTTTGAATTGTTTAATCTTGTCCTTTTCTATATTCATGAGTAAATTTTTCATCATAGAGTTTGGAGTAACTGATTTTATCTGGTTTAAGAGCGTTACCCACAAAAATAATTGCTGTCTTTTTTATATCAGATTTTTTGACTTTATCAGCTATATCTTCCAATTTTCCCCTAATTATAGTCTCATCATTCCATGATGCTTTTCTAACTACTGCAGCCGGTGTATTAGGCGGATAATGGTTTAAAAGTTCCTCTACAACTCTATCTATCATATGAACTCCCAGAAAAATGCACATAGTTGCTTTATGTTTTGCAAGTTTAGATATGGCCTCTGATCTGGGTTTTGGAGTTCTACCCTCAGGACGGGTGATTATCACTGTTTGCGATATTTCAGGTAAGGTTAATTCTACCTCAAGAGCGGCCGCACTAGCAAAAAGGGAACTAACCCCTGGTATTATTTCGAAAAGTATCTTTCTCTTTTTAAGATTATCTATCTGTTCTGCTATTGCTCCATAAATTGATGGATCTCCTGTGTGAATCCTCGCCACTATTTGTCCTTCATTGGTTTTTTTATCCATTATATCAATTATTTCACCAAGATCCATGGAGGCACTATTGTGGATTTCAGCATCATCCTTTGCAAAATTTAGTACTTCCTTGTTTACCAGTGAACCAGCGTATATAATAACATCAGCATCTTTTATAGCTTTTAAAGCTTTTATTGTTAAGAGTTCAGGGTCTCCAGGACCTCCTCCAATGAATATAACTTTTCCATCCATACATTCACAACCAT